>NZ_JAOQKE010000029.1:0-24359 GCF_025567005.1 Muricoprocola aceti | reverse complement strand
TTCACCAAGGGATAAGTGCGCCCTTTTTTAGTCCTAAAATATAATCAATATTTTTTAAATTTCTTATTGACATTTATTAGCTGGACTTGTATGAGATTTCTTCCGTTAATTTATTCTAGCATTTTGGAGAAAGCAGGTCAACGAAAAGAATGAAAACTAATTTGACGGAACGGGAAAGATACAGTACACTAAAGAAAATAACAGAGAAAAGGACAGCTGCGTGGGCAGCTGACAGAAAAGAAAAATATGAGACGAGAAGTATTAACAGAAGATTTGAAAAAATTATATACAGCAAACGATATGGCAAAAACGGATTGTGGAGGATGTATAGGGTGCTCCCAGTGCTGCAGTGGAATGGGAGAATCCATTGTGCTGGATCCTTATGATGCTTATAGCCTTTCGAGAGGAATCGGGATTGCATTCCCCGATCTGGTTGGAAAATTTGTAGAATGGAATATGGTGGATGGAGTGGTGCTGCCAAATCTTATGATGAAAGGAAAAGAAGAAACATGTGCTTTTCTGACAGAAGAAGGAAGATGCTGTATCCATGACTGCCGCCCAGGAATCTGCAGGATGTTCCCGCTTGGACGCTATTATGAAGAAGACGGCAGCTTTCATTATTTCCTTCAGAGCCAGGAATGCCCAAAGGAAAATAAGACAAAGGTGAAAGTAAGCAAGTGGCTGGGGATCCCAAATCTGAAAAAATACGAAGCATTCATTGGCAAGTGGCATGGATTATTGGAAGAGGTGCGGGATCTTACAGAGAAGGCAAAGGATGAACAGCTGACCAAAGAGCTGACAGTCTATCTTTTGAATACCTGTTACCTGACCGTATATAAAGAAAATATGGATTTTTATGATCAGTTCGAAGAGCGATATCACAGAATGAAAAAACTTCTTCAGGTGCTCAAACAGAAGAAAGAATCATAAAAGCCCTGCAAATGCGCTGATTTTTCGCATCTACAGGGCTTGCAAGGGGAGGATAAGTATTAATACTTGAAAAATATGCTTTAAATATGCGTAAGAGGGCACCTGACCGGTGGCTCTCTTATTGTTTTTATGCCAATTTTATGCCAAATGATTTTGAATATACAAAATATTATTTTAAAAACGTTTTTGTTCGGGACATTCTTTCTTGTCTAGCGCATTAACTTCAAAAAAGGCTGCTGTTTGATCTAGGAATCTTGCACGATTCTTTTCTGCACGTATAGCGTGCATATAATCTTTTAAATCATTTAATGAATAAATAATATCAGATAAAGTGTTCAAGTTTAAAATTTTATTATATCCATGTTGCTCTTTTCCTGTTAGCAGTGCATAATAGCAGTATTTTTTGCTAGCTGAATCACTTGAAGTTGCATATTGTCTTATTTGATCCAACAGAAGATTCCCTTTTTCAGTAGTGATTAGATAGTCCAATATATTTTTCCAATCAATGGCTATTTCTTTATGTATATTGTTGTTTTTTTCTGTTAAAAAAATATGCAATAAAGATAATTTGTTAAATGATTGCTGAGAAAGAGCATAAGTCCTATCAATATATGCTTTAAAATGCGTGTCTGTATTTATACGACCTAACAGATAATCTATATCACATCCTAGAATAATGGACAGGTTGATTAAATCAATGGTTTTAGGTAAAGTGTCCTGTTCCCAAGATCTATATGTTTTGACTGTTACGCCAAGCATATCAGCTAACTGCTCTTGTGTGTATCCCTTTTCTTTGCGCTTTGTTCTTAGATTTCCAGTAAATATGTTTATTATATCTTCATGTTCAATTATAGGTATATTATTACTTATTTTCATTCGATACACCTCCAATAATGAGTAGTAAATAGGTAATTGTTTACCTATATCATATCAGATACAATTAGACTTGTAAACAGCAAATAGTTAATGAGATGAAGTGAATATGAGGTGAAAGCATGTTAAAAACAAATGAACACAATGCATCATTTAATGATTTAGCAGTTGATACTGCAGGGCTTCAGGCATTACTACATGCCGGAATTAAAACCGCAACCGAAATTGGTATAGCGGCAGGAGCAAAAATTTATGTAGGACGGCGGGTACTCTGGAACGTTGCAAAGATCCGAAAATATTTGGATGAGATTTCGGAATGAGGTGATAAATATGGTCATTGAATTTTTGAAGAAAGGAAAGCAAAACGCCATCCCATCTAAATTACTTGCAGAAATGGCTGGCTGCGGAAATGTTCGTGATCTTCGGGCTCTTGTGTCACAGGAACGGCAACAGGGGGCGGTGATCCTTTCAACATCCCGGGGTGGTGGAGGATATTACCTGCCGGCGGATGCAGCAGAGGTCCGTGAGTTTGTCCGTACTCTGGATGCTAGGGCAAGGCACACGTTCTTGGCGCTGAGATCAGCAAGAAAATATTTGAAAGAGCTGGAGATCGATAATGAAAAAATGGAAGGGGTGGGGGATTGTGTACCAAGAGATCATGCGTGACCGTGACATTTCACCGGAAGCAAAATGCATTTATGCATACTTGGCAAGTTTGGCTGGGATGAAAAATGTTTGCTACCCATCAATCGACACACTGATTTATGAGCTGGGTATGAGTAAAAACAGGATTGCAAAGCACATGAATCAACTCCTAGAAAAGGGCATTGTGGAAAGAGTGCGAGAACATAACGGGAATCTATATGGTCGTAATATTTATCGTATCACACATGGAGAGGAGATGCTAGGCGAGATGGGAGGTTTTCGACCGCTCGAAAATGAAGATCTCGAAAACCGAGAGGTCGAAAATAAAGCTAATAATACAAAGAGTTTAAAAACTAATAGTTTAAATATAAAGAAAGATATTATAAGTCCAATAGTCACTCTATACAATCAAATGTGTCCTTCGTTACCCCGTGTTACTAAGATTTCCGACGCAAGAAAAAAGGCAATCCAGGCACGATTAAATCAGGGATATATCATTGATGACTTTAGAAATTTATTTGAGCTTGCCGAAAGCAGTAGCTTTTTGAAGGGGCGAAATGATCGGAATTGGATAGCAACTTTTGATTGGTTAATAAAGGACCGAAACATGGCCAAGGTTCTGGATAACAATTATCAAGATAGAAAGGGGATAAACATAAGTGGAGCAAGTGACAATAAAGATCGGCGACCAGCTTCAGATCGGTACAGAGGAATGCTCAAGGATGGGGACTGTTAAGTCTATTCATGGGATTCAGACGGACACACACCAAGGGGCACTGATTCAATTCGATATCAATGGATACTGGACGGCTGACTGTTTTTATCCGTTTGGGACATTGACCGGTGAGCGTATCGATGAACGAAGAAAACTGAGCGGTATGCCAGCGGAATACGTGAATAAGCAGGCATGTAGCTTTGACTGGGACTTATATGAAGAGGACTGCGTTGCACAGAAAAAAATAGTGAATGCATTTATCATTAATTTTGATATGTTTCGGAAACAGGGGCGAGGATTATATATTTCATCCAGTACAAAGGGTTCGGGGAAAACACTGCTTGCTTGTGTATTAGCAAATGAAATTATCAGGAAGCAGGATCTTTCCGTGAAGTTTATAGCTGTTCCGGACTATATCACGCTCGTCTCACAAAAAGATGAGAATAGTATGCGAAGAAAAGAAAGTATCAAAAACGCAGATCTGCTTATCCTTGATGATGTTGGGGCGCAGCTGGAAAATAAGGACTGGATCAACACGGCACTGTTTCAGCTGATCAACCGGAGATGTACAGACCTGCTGCCAACTATTTTTACCAGTAATTTTACAATGGAGCAGTTGCGAATGGACGAACGAATCAAGGACAGGATTCATGCAATGTCTGTTCCGGTATTTATGCCAGAAAAGAATATCCGGTGGCAGCAGACTGAAAAGATGAATAGAGCGTTTCTGCAATCTGTTTTGGACGAAAACTAAGGTGTTATGGGTGGGTATGTGTCTGAAAAGCTCCCATTTTCAAGGAAAATCATAAATTTTAATAGGCAAAAAGTGAGGTCGGAACATGATAATTAAAGCAGGAAAGCAAACTGAATGTGAAACTTTATTGGCATCAATTTGTTTTGTCGTGAAAAAGCAAAAATATGAAGGTATGCTGTTAATCAGGAACCGAAAAAAGTATACTGAGTCGGATATCAGAGTATATTCGAAAAACAAGGCAGCAGTCAGCAGACAATTGCATCAGATAGCTGCTCTTTTCCCACCGGGGAAGGATGTAAAGATTTTAGATCTGGGGGTGGTGAATGATGGGGCAGTATCTTGAAAAATATCAGTTGCAGCAGTTGAAAGAACGACAGGCGGACGGAGTAAAGAAACTTAGGTGGAATTCAGCATCTGAGGTTAGAAGATCTTTAGCCAGGGTGAATAATCTGGTCCTTAATGGGAAGATCAGTGCAAAAGAAGCAAATTCCATATTCTATTCTGCCAATCTAATATTAAAGGCGTTGGAGCTTGAGAAAAAATAAAAGCGTAGCATCACTGCTGATTGTAAGGGCGTAGGCAACCGGCAGTGATGCATCTCTGTTTCTAAAATACCATATTTTGAGAACGGAGGAAAGGCAAAATGAAAACACGGCACATGGGATATGTACACTATGGAATTTCAACGGAAAGATCAGAAGAATTACAGAAGCTGGCCAAACTGAAGGAGAATCGGGAACTGGTACAGATTGCGGCGGAACAGTCACGGTCGGAATTAGCAAAATATATTGTTGAAAGCCTTGTAGAAGGAATCAGTTATGAAAGACTTTATCGCAAATATTGGTTGCCGTATACTGCGGACGATTTCTACGGATACAAGCGAAGGGCAATCTTTATTTTTGATATGCTTTTGAAACTGCAAAAATTGTATGAGACAGGGAAAATACCGAAGCAGAAGGGAGAACCTACACGCTGAAAGAATTTATGAATGATGAATAGGTAAAGTGGCAGCAGGCGAGAAAAAGGCAAATGGAAAATTGACAAATTCCAAAAGCCAGCATATAATATATTTATCAAGACAGTCAGTAAGGGAAGTTAAGGTTCCCCGCCCTGGCGAACATATTTAGCTAAGATTTAGCCGCCTATTCATTACCAGTGAGCAGGGCGGCTATTTCTTATGTGTGTATGTAAGAATAGATACAATTAAGCTGGCTGTCGTCAGAATTATCATAAATATCTCATAATCGCTCATAAGCATCCCCTCCTGTCAAGGCTCAGGAACCGGGGAACCACAGCCGCTCTACTGGCTGCCTGGATAAATACACTATTCAGTTTCTGTTATTTTCCCATACTACAAAATAATACTCGCCTGCTGCCGATACAGCTACTCTTTGACGATAGAAAGCCGATAGGTAACATGATGATTCTCAGATGGTGGATTCTGAAAAAACGTCTTCGTCAATCTCCAGATCAGTCCAGTCATCGGTACAAATTATGCCATCAATTAGCTCTACCCGGATAAAGTCAGGCAGTTTCAGAATATCATCATAGGTATACAGGCGTTTGACTATGATAGCACATCCTTTCGTGAATAGCGTTGTTATGAGGTTGCTTGCTGAAAATCAATGATTAGATCATAACCCATTGCAGAAAGTATCTTTTGAGCATCTTCAAATCCAAAGTTTTTTTTATTAAGTAATTTGGTAAGACCTTGAGGTTTGATATTCAATTGTTCTGCAATCTCTCTTTGAGATATTTGCTTTTCAAGCATAAGCTTTTTTATTTCAATAACAATCTGGTCATTATTTATGTAATGTATAGACATGATGCACCTCCTGTTACTTAGAGTATAATAAAGAACAGGTTATAAGTCAATCTAAAAAGCTGAATAATAATACAAAACATATTACAAAAAGGTTGACAAGTAACCCAAAAAGGGTTATACTATAATCAGATCAAGGAAATAGAAAAGCGAAGAGTGAAAACGAAGTGATCGGAAGATGTACCGGAGACACTCACAGGATACCGGGAAACAGGATAAGGGGATATTGAGACGGCCATGATGCCTTAGATACTTTAAAGCCTGCCGGAGCTGATCGGCTTCCTGAGAGAAAGGAGATTGCAAGATGAGTTACAATTTGAGAAAAATTATGATGAATGCCTGGAAGAATTACCGGAAGAACAAAGATATCAATTTTTCAGAAGCATTACACAGAGCATGGCTGACTGCAAAAGCGGAAAGCATCAATGCGGATCGTATTGAGAAAGGCAAAGCGGCAGCAGGAGTTACAGAGGAGATCAATACATGGTCAGCATGGCGCAAGCTGGGGTATGAAGTGATTCACGGTTCCGGAGCATTGTTTGGATGCAATCTGATCTGGGGCAGTAAAGGGGATGGAGCAGTATATAAAGCGCATTTCTTTGGAAGATCACAGGTACAGAGACTGGTAGCAGAATAAAGAATCTGGGAGGAGGCAGAGCAAAATGGTTTTTCCGAATTTTTTTCAGAAAAAAAGAACCAGAGGATCAAGAAAGTATCAGAAAAGTATCACAGATTAATGAAAAGCCCTTACCAGAGCGGCAACTCTGATAGGGGCAGGTAACCCGGCAACCGAATAAATTGAGGGGCTGTGCGTATTATAGCATATTCAGCCCTCTCAGAGCAATGAAGAAAGAAAAAGAGGCTAGATATGGAAAAAATAAATAATACAGTCAAAAATAACGAACCGGTGAGCTTATCAAAGGAACAGGAGTTAGAGCAGTACAAGGACTGGATAAATGAACTGATACAGAAAGTAACTGATCCAGAGCATTTAAAACATACCTATAAATTTCTTCTGTATCTCTATCTCCGTGAGTAGAACCATGAAAGTACAGGACATTAAAATATATCCTCATTTCCTGCTGCATCCACCACGGGCGAGAAAAATGGACCGTAAGGAATGGACATATCTGAGAAGTGGTCTGGCTGAATTTGATATTGTGGTGAATCCGCAGGGATATCTGATAGATGGGTACTGTGGGTATTTGTTGGCGAAGAAATTTGAATTAACAGACGTTCCGGTTACTGCCCAGACAGATAAATACCTCTCAGACCTCACAGAATGGACAGGAAACAATAAAAGGGATAAAGGCAGAGGATAAGCCACAAACATAGAAACATCAATTTACAGGCAATATAACGATTACAGAGAGAATGGCAGCGGTGCAAAAAGTCCTGCTGCCATTTTTCTATAAAGGGGTGAAATGAATGGCGGAGAAACGAAAAGACAGTAAAGGGAGAAACCTACGCACAGGTGAAACCCAGAATGCAGCAGGACGCTACTGCTACCGATATACAGATATCAGAACGGGAAAGCGCTGCGCTGTGTATGATGCAGATCTGCAGGCACTCAGGAAGAAAGAGCGGGAGATTGAAAGGAATCTGGAAGATGGCATTAACAACGAGATGGCGGATATTACTCTAAATGAGTTGTTTAATATCTATCTGGATACAAAAAGTAACATCAAGAGAACATCCAGAAGCACCTACCTCAGAACATGGGAAAAGCATGTATCACAGGGGCTTGGAGTACTAAAGGCAAAGAATCTGAAGCAGATGGACCTCACAAGGGTGTACAGTGATATGGTGAAACAGGGCTTTGCTCAGGGATCTATTGACATGATCCACAATCTGATTAATGCCTGCCTGCAGATGGCAGTCGATAACGATATTGTTAGAAAGAATGTGGCCAGAAAAGCCAAGAAAGGGATACAGGGAAAACGAAAGGAGCGTGTAGCCATGACGATAGAGGAGCAGAATAAATTCCTGATGTTCTGCAAGAACAGTAATACATACAATATTTACTATCCAATGTTCTCATTTGCCATTAAGAGCGCATTGAGAGTATCGGAGCTATCTGGTTTAACCTGGAATGATGTGGACGAGGTAAATGGGATCTTGCATGTTGACCATCAGTTAATCTATGAGTATATCAAGGGAGACAGCCATGCACACTACTATATTTCCAAACCGAAGACCAAAAGTGGAGTAAGGGACATTCCATTGACCAAATCCATGAGAAAGTCATTGAGTGAACAGAAAAGACTTATGATGCTATTGGGGCGCCGGTCAGAGTATGAGATAGACGGATACCGGGATTTTATTTTTGTAAGTAAGAATGGCAGACCATTAACCAAGGCAAATATCGACAGTACACTGAAACGGATTATTGCAGCCTATAATAAGGATCATGCATCAGATCCGTTTCCGATGATCTCCATGCATATACTCAGGCACACCGGATGTACCAGAATGGCAGAAGCTGGCATTGATCCGAAAGTGTTACAGAAGATCATGGGACATTCAGACATAGCGGTGACCATGGATGTTTATAATCACTGTGATGATGTCCGGGCGAAAAAAGAAATGGAGCGGATTGAAAAAGAAATTTTTATAGCATAATGAGGGAAAATTGTGTGCCAATTTTATGCCAAATTTTATGCCAATTCAAACGATAATGACGAAAACAGATGGAAAATGAAAAATAAAAAAGGAAGCAGAAACCCTTTAAAATCAAGGAAAATTACACTTGATGAAAAAGGATGAATCTGCTTCCTTTGCAAGGGGAGGATAAGTATTAAAAATTTATCTTTGGTATGTTCCTAGTATAGCCGGATAACGGATGTTTATGCAGTTTCCGGTAAAAAAGTTTGAAAAAACAGGAGAAGTGTTATATACTATAGCTTAAACGGGCGAAGTACGCAGATTTGACAAAAGATCCCATTTCGTATCTGTGAAGATACTGAACAGTTACCCCGTTTCAATATTTACAGAAAAAAGGATGGTTAAAACATGAGTTTATTACAGGATTGGAGAGACATGGCGTACTCTCAGCAGACAGATAAAAGACAACTCCAGAAGTTCTGGACAGACTATTTCATGATCGAAAAAGGCATTTATGAAAAATTGCTGGCAAATCCTGATGAGGAAGTAAAAGGTACCGTAAAGGAACTGGCTGATAAATACGGCATTTCCGTTATGACTATGGTTGGATTCCTGGATGGTATCGATGACAGCCTGAAGATCAAGAATAACATTGAAGAGATGACAGAAGACAGCGTAGTAAGTCTTGCGTTTGATAAAGAGCTTCTTTACAAGAACATGGTAGATGCAAAGGCAGACTGGCTGTATGGACTTCCTGCATGGCAGAAGATTTTCTCTGAGGAGAAGTTAAAAGAACTGTACAGAGAAGCAAAGAAAGCCAATACCATTGTAAAGGGACCAAAGATCGGAAGAAATGATCCTTGTCCTTGCGGAAGCGGCAAGAAATATAAAAAATGCTGCGGAAGATAATGAGCAGTATATTGTTTGCAGCAGGCAGCATTTGCCTGCTGTATTTTCTATTGCTGGCGATGAAGCATGTGGACTTCTGTATTATCTGGCTATTGGAAGCAATAGCGCTTTATGCGTGGGGCAGTTATCTCAGACATCGAATGTTACATCCGGAAGGCTGGGCAATTCCAACGGTGATCAGTGCCCTCCTGGTAGTCGGTTTGCTTGCCGGAGGAGTATCTTTTGTCATAACGGAAGGGAAGATGATCGCGGCCATGTCGTCCCATACGAAAGAAAACCTGGAATATCTGATCGTATTGGGAGCACAGGTGAAGAAGACAGTTCCCAGTAAAGCACTCCGGCTTCGGCTTGAGACAGCATGTGAATATTTGGAGGAGCATCCGAATACCAGAGCTGTGTTGTCCGGCGGACAGGGATCAGGAGAAGAGATCACAGAAGCAGCATGCATGTACCAGTATCTGACGGAAGCGGGTATTCCGAAGTCACAGCTACTTTTGGAAAAACGTTCGACTACCACCAGAGAAAATCTGGTGTACAGTGCCCAGATCATTGCAGATAGCCGAAAAGAGCAGAGCACGGATCGGATATGGAACTGCAGTGTCGGACTGGTATCCAATAATTTTCATATTTACCGGGCAGTGAAACTGGCGGAAAAAGCCGGTTACCAAAAGGTATATGGGATAGCAGCACCTTCAGACTGGAAGCTGCAGATTCATTATATGGTGAGGGAATATTTTGCAGTGATAAAAGCAAAAATCAGGGGTGATATCTGAGAAAAGATAGCACCCCTGATTTTTATGGAAAAAACTATGAATCCAAAGTTTTTGGTGTGTAAGATACTTCAATACCAATGACAGTATCTTCTTCTGTATTTACAATGATCTGCACATGATCCAGACTGCTGTCAGAACCTTCAATATTATAATAGTGGAAGCTGGAGCTGCTGTCATCCAGTTCGTATTTTACACCTTCCAGTGCAGTCACGACTTCGTCTTCCGTCAGACCAAGAGTCAGACCTTTCTGTACGGTGACAGGAAGGTTGGTATCATTCACATTTCCTTCCACATCGGTAACAAAACAATTCTCCACAACGGTAGCATTCGCATTATAGTTGCGCACGATGGTGTGGTAATTCTGGTTATCTTTGCTCATATACACCCAGTCGTATCCTTTTCCGGCAATCACGGAAGCGGAATCATCTTTATCTATGGTCCAGCCATTTTTCACGAATTCGGAAACAGGAGCTGGGAGTTGGTACAGGTCACCGGCATATTCTACGATGAAAGAGGTAAGGTCATCTCCCAGTTCAGTTGGTGCTTTGTATGCAAGTACTTCCGGAGTCGGTTCGTCACTGACATCAGCGGCAGCGGCTTCATTTGCCTCATCGTCAGCCACCATATTGCGCATTTCGATTTCATTCAGCAATCCTGTCTCAGAGTCTACATACAGTTCCACATCCTGATAATAATCTTTCTCGTAGGTTACCTTTGTATACAGGTCACCTTCGTAGGTGTCGCTTGGGGTGCCATATGCAGCTGTGATGTCATCTAAAGTAGAGACACCGTACTGAATGCCGCCAGGGAGTTCAATGGTCACATCTGTAGCATCTGCCATCTGGAAAGAGTCAACGGAGATACCGGCGATCGTACATTTGGTAACCGGTTCGGTATTGATACCAAGATTTACGACGGTTGCGTAAATCTCCAGATCATCCAGAGCGAAACACTCGGACGGAGAATAGCTGTTAGGCTGGATCTCCATAGTCTCATCATCTTTATAGGTCCATCCAAGAGCCAGAAAATCGTCGTAAGACATTGGAAAAGAATATACGTCAGAATTAATCTTGAGCTGGAAGCTGTAAAGATCATCTGATAATTCAGAGGAACTACTGCCAACTGCTTTGGATTCTGTTTCCGATGCAGATTCTGCCTCAGTAGTAACCTCGGTCTCGGTGTTGGTGTCTGCTTCAGCGGCAAATGCGGAAAAAGATAGAACAATAGATCCGTACATAGCTGCAAGCAGGCATGTGGCAAGTTTTTTCTTCATGATACCCTCCTAAATACATAAAAGTTTTTGGTATCTGTTCAGCACCTTTACAGATACATTTTTCTTTCTTTATAGAGTAAGATATCATAAAAAGAAGAAAAAATCTATCCTTGACAAATAAATAAGAAAGGGATATGATCAAAAAAGATAAAACGTTGAAGAGAAGAGTAGAATGTGGAATCTCCCAGAGAGGAATACAGATTGGTGAGAGTATTCTGATGAGGAAGCATTTGAAGACCAGCTCTGAGTGGCTCTAATCCAGCCCGGTGATTCCGTTATCATCTTAATGAAGTGGCTTTTCAGATATTTTTTTATGAAGAGCAATCAGGGTGGAACCGCGAGTATATCGTCCCTTACAGTGTGCCAAAAGCTGTAGGAGGCGTTTTTTTATTTCATTTTTAGAAAAACAGAAAGAAATGTTCCTGGAGTTTTTGACAGTCACAGTTACAATGGCAATCGAAAGGAGAAAGTTATGCTGGAAAAAGTAAAAGAATTTCTGCATCAGGACTGGACCATGACAGAAAAGACTCTGCTGATCGCAGATCTGCTTCTGGCAGGTGTTCTGATCGGGTGGCTGACAGCCCCGTTCAAGGGGGGATTATTCAGTAATAATGTATTAGGGTCAAACAATGAGAATTATTACGATGAAGACGAATTTGAGGACGAGGAGGACTAACAGATGATTATCACATTAAAAGATGGATCAAAAAAAGAATATGCAGAAAGTAAATCAGTATATGACATTGCATTAGATATCAGTGAAGGACTGGCAAGAGCAGCCTGCGCCGGAGAAGCAGACGGTGAGGTAGTGGATTTAAGGACTGTAATTGACAAGGATTGTGAACTGAATATTCTGACTGCAAAAGATGCGGCAGGTCTGGCAGCACTTCGCCATACCACATCCCATGTACTGGCAGAAGCAGTGAAGAATCTTTTCCCGGAAGCCAAGCTGGCGATCGGACCATCTATCGAAAACGGATTTTATTATGATTTTGACCATGCACCATTCTCCAGAGAAGATCTGGATAACATCGAAAAAGAGATGAAGAAGATCATCAAGAAAGGCGCACGCCTGGAAAAATTCACACTTCCAAGAGCAGAAGCTATTAAATTTATGGAAGAAAAGGGAGAACCATATAAAGTAGAACTGATTCAGGATCTGCCGGAGGATGCAACCATTTCCTTCTATAGCCAGGGAGAATTCACAGATCTGTGTGCAGGACCACATCTGATGAATACCAAACATATTAAGGCGTTTAAGCTGATCTCATCCTCAGGTGCATACTGGAGAGGAAATGAGAAAAACAAGATGCTGGCCCGTATTTATGGAACTGCATTTGCAAGCAAGGATGAATTAAAAGAATATCTGGAACAGAGAGAAGAAGCACTGAAGCGTGACCACAACAAGCTGGGTCGTGAAATGGAACTGTTCACAACCGTGGATGTCATTGGACAGGGTCTGCCTCTGCTGATGCCAAAGGGTGTGATCATGGTAAAAGAACTTCAGAGATGGATTGAAGATCTGGAGGATAACGAATGGGGCTATGTAAGAACCAAGACACCACTGATGGCAAAGAGCGATCTGTACAAGATCTCCGGACACTGGGATCATTATAAGGATGGTATGTTTGTTCTGGGCGATGAAGAGAAAGATAAGGAAGTATTTGCACTTCGTCCAATGACCTGCCCGTTCCAGTATTATGTATACAAGGCAACACAGCATTCTTACCGCGATCTGCCAATTCGTCTTGGTGAGACATCTACCCTGTTCCGTAACGAAGATTCCGGGGAGATGCATGGCCTGACCCGTGTACGTCAGTTCACTATTTCAGAAGGCCACCTGATTGTAAGACCAGATCAGATGGTCGAAGAGTTTAAGGGTTGTCTGGCCCTGGCCAAATATTGCCTTGAGACGCTGGGACTGGATGGAGAAGTTACTTATCATCTGTCAAAATGGGATCCAAATAACAGAGATAAATATATTGGTGATGCCGATGTATGGAATGAGACAGAGGAAGATATTCGTCAGATTCTGACTGATCTGAAAGTTCCATTTGTAGAGGATGTAGGAGAAGCAGCATTTTACGGACCAAAAGTAGATATCAATGCGAAGAATGTATTCGGAAAAGAAGATACCATGATTACTGTGCAGTGGGATGCTCTGCTGGCGGAACAGTTTGATATGTACTATATTGATGAGAACGGCGAAAAGATTCGTCCATGCATTATCCACAGAACATCTATCGGATGCTACGAGAGAACACTGGCATGGCTGATTGAATTCTATGGCGGCAAGTTCCCGACATGGCTTTGCCCGGAACAGGTACGTGTACTGCCTATTTCTGAAAAATATGCAGAATATGCAGAAAAAGTAAATGCAGAGATTAAGAAAAACGGAATCCGTACTTCTGTGGACAACCGTTCTGAAAAGATCGGCTGGAAGATCCGTGATGCGCGTATGGCTCGTGTACCATATATGGTCATGGTTGGAGCAAAAGAGGAAGAAGAGCAGAAGATTTCTGTAAGAAGCAGATATCTGGGCGATGAGGGACAGAAAGATCTGGGAGAATTCATCGATGCACTGTGCAAAGAGATTCGCACCAAAGAGATTCGTAAGATCGAAGTGGAAGAACAGAAATAATCTGACTGGAAAAATCAGAAAGCTGTATAAAAAGATGATAACGGCAGATACTATCTCTTATAAAAAGAAAAGGAGGTAATAGCATGCCGTTATTATCATGTAGTGCACAGAACTGTGTATATAATGAAGACAAATACTGTTCCAAAGGAGATATCCTGGTTCAGGGAGATGAGGCTCAGACTGCCTGCGAAACCTGTTGCTCCAGCTTTAAAGAGGCAGGAGAAGGAAGCTATAAAAACTCTGTAGGGACCCCATCTGCAATGGTACAGATTGACTGTACTGCATGCAAATGCCATTATAATGAAAACAACCGCTGTATGGCAGGACAGGTAGATATCTCTGGACAGTCTGCATGTACCTGTACCCAGACGGAATGCAGTACGTTTGAAAAACAGTAAAACAACAGTTCGGCCATCTGGTTTTATCCAGCTATATGGCTGGACTGTTACATAAAAAATATAAAAATTGGTTGACAACCAGAAAAACACATGGTATGATGTCAAAGTATGAAGGAAATCAAAGCAGAGGATCCGCTCTCACCGCAGCATGAAAGAATATGACTGTCGGTTTATATGATTTATAGCATTAGAAGGCTGGCTATAAGTATATTATGGAGTGGATGTATTTATCCACTTTTTTTTATGCGTGGATAAAGGGTGCTGCAGTCACAATGTATGGAGGTGTACTACAATTAGCGATTTAATGATTAATGAGCAGATCAGAGATAAAGAGATCCGTCTGATCGGAGAACATGGAGAACAGCTGGGGATTATGTCTTCCAGAGATGCGTTGAAGCTTGCAAAAGAAGCGGATCTTGACCTGGTTAAGGTTGCACCGCAGGCAAAGCCGCCGGTATGCAAGATTATTGATTATGGAAAGTATCGTTATGAAATGCTTCGCAAGGAAAAAGAAGCGAAGAAGAAGCAGAAGACCATTGAAGTAAAAGAAGTGCGTCTTTCTCCAAACATTGATGTGAATGATTTAAATACAAAGATCTCAGCAGCCAGAAAGTTCCTGACGAAGGGCAACAAGGTAAAAGTTACCTTACGTTTCCGTGGTCGTGAGATGGCTCATATGCAGGCCAGCAAGCACATTCTGGATGATTTTGCCAAAGAGCTGGAGGATATTGCTCAGATAGATAAAGCTCCAAAGGTTGAGGGCAGAAGCATGACAATGTTTTTAACTGAAAAACGTTAGACATCGGACTGACGAACAGGTAAAATAACCATTTATTTAAGGAGGAATTCACAATGCCAAAAATTAAAACAAGCAGAGCAGCTGCAAAACGTTTCAAAAAAACAGGTACAGGTAAATTAAAAAGAAATAAAGCTTATAAGAGCCATATCTTAACAAAGAAGTCCACTAAGAGAAAGAGAAATCTTAGAAAAGCAACTATGACAGATGCTACAAACTTCAAGAACATGAAGAAGATTTTACCGTATTTATAAGAAGAGTTTGAGGAGGAATATAAGACATGGCAAGAATTAAAGGCGGAATGAACGCTAAAAAGAAACATAACAGAGTATTAAAACTGGCTAAAGGCTACAGAGGAGCCCGTTCCAAACAGTATAAGATCGCAAAACAGTCTGTAATGCGTGCACTTACCAGCGCATATGCAGGACGTAAGCAGAAAAAACGTCAGTTCAGACAGCTGTGGATCGCTCGTATCAACGCAGCAGCAAGAATCAACGGACTGTCCTACAGCAAATTTATGTATGGTCTGAAGCTTGCAGGTGTAGAACTGAACAGAAAAGTTCTGGCTGATATGGCTGTTAATGATGCAGAAGGATTCGCAACACTGGCAGAACTTGCGAAGAGCAAGCTTGCATAATTGAAATAGAAAATCCCCGGTACTGCCGGGGATTTTTTTGACAGGTGAATATGAAATACAGAATAGATAAGATTGCAACAAAAGTGACATGGGATGAACTGACCTGTACGGGAAATGTGGAAGTGACCACTTTGATTGATGGTATTGAAAAACAGGCTTTGGAAAATCAGACCGGATTGTATCTGACCAGACCGGAATCCTACACAGAGCCTGTGCTATGCGCCTGCGTTATGGATGCGGAAGGGAATGAAAAAGATCGTATTTTTCCACTTCCACTGGAGAATGAGAACTCTTTCTGCATGAGAGTAGAACAGCCGAAGCTCTGGAATGCAGAAGATCCTTACTGTTATCAACTCATTCTGGAGATTCTGGAAGGAGAGAATTTCAGTCATGATCGCAGAACAGAGTCGTTGGCGTTTTGCGATTGGAAGATCGTGGGGGGACAGACCTGTATCAATGGAAAAGAGGTGAACTTTCGTGCAGATGCTCTGCCGGAGGGGAAAAAGGAGTCGGAAATACAGCAGTTTCTTCGAATAATGAAACAGACTTATAAGAACACACTTTTGATAAACTCAGATAAAAGAAGTCCCCAGCTGGAGAGATGGTGCAGAGAATATGGGATCTATTTGCTGGAAGACGGACGGGATGCAGATGCAGGGTGGCTGCGTGCCAGATTAGATCTGAATCGGGAAAATGAGAAGAACCCAGATTTTCAACTTCAGGTGGTACAGACAGGTGTATTGATTGAAAATCATAGTACGTTTGTTAATGCATCGGAATATAACCTTCATTATGAGATTCTGGACAGTTCTGGAAAAAAATGCTTTGAAAATGAGTTGTGCACAGACGTCCCGGCTGGAACCAGTAAATTTGTGGATATCCCATTTCGGTGCCCTGCGGAATCTGGCGAATATCGGTATCAGGTGAGTTTGTGTCTGAAAAAGGATGTGATCTGGGCTCCGAAGGGGTATGTCATTGCAACGGCAGAAACAAAAATCTCCAATCTCTATGAGAGACTGGAGAATGAGAATCAGTAAGAAGCAAGAAGCTGGTTAATATCCCGGAAGTATTCTTCATAGTCGGGATAAGACGCTTCGCAGGCATTCATACGCTGCAGTTCGGTTTGAGCTGCGGCGTTATTTTTTGCTTTGTCATATGCATGATAAAGAATCGCCGCTTCATAGTAATCTGAAATACCATGACAGGCCTGAATAAAAGGATCGGAGCTGGAACTGGTATCTCTACGGCAGATGCGATTCAGATAAGGATATTCTTTATACTGCAAGGCATACTGATAATCCTGGGCAGAATAGCTGGTACTGTAGAAAAAACCATATCGAAGGTCTTCGATACAGGAGGCTGCGCGACTGACGAGCACCAGAGAAAGAAGTAATACCGCCAGTGTAAAAAAAGAAAACTTCTTTTTGGCTTTGATTCGTTTCATGAGGCTGACACACTCCTTTCCAGCAAGTCGTATTGACGGGAAGAAGAAGGATTGACATAGGTATCTGCTTCCTCTTCGGTAAGACCAAGATAAGTGATCAGAATGGCCCGGGTATCGTCCTGAACAGCATGAATATATTCCAGATTTTTTTCGGAAAAATAGAGATTCTGATGATAAGTGTAAGCATCTTCGATCTGGAAGATATCATTCAGATCACTGGCGAGAGTGCGAAGTCTGCGAGATTCGAAATCTTTATCATAAGTTTCCGGGTCACTCAGCCGATCCGAGACGTACTGGAACACATTCTCAAAGGAGGAAGAAATAGCCTTCACTGCATAATAGGAATCAAAGTCATCGGACAGGTACAGGGAATAACGGTCGTAGTATTCCGTAAACCGAAGAGGATCCTGATCGGCAATGATAGTTTCCAGAGCAGCAAGATGTTTTGTTTTGTGAGATTGAATCTGCCGTGTCGTCAGGTAGCGCCCCAGACGCCAGGATACGTCTTCGAACTGGTAAGAGGCGATGATGAGCAACACCATGACAGAAAGAACAAGAAAAGACGCCAGCTTTTTCTTTGTATTTCTGGTGCTGTTCAGAACTTCAAAACGTGTCTGATTAAATTTTTTCTGATAACGGTTCATATCCTTCTGGTGCTGAGTGGCCAGATCGTTTGGGAGTCCGCAATAGCTGCAATATTTATCTTCCAGACGAATAGGAGAACCACAGTGTGGACATTTCATAAGATTCCTCCATCAGTGCTTGTTACGACATCTGTAAAAACGGAGTGGACATATTTTTTGCATTCAGAATACATCAGTGCGTTATAATCGCAAAGGGAAGGATACAGGTTATCCGCTTCAGCGGAAGATAAATTAAACACCGCCTGCAAAAAATCGTTACACTCTGTTTGCCAGATCAGAAAGTCGGACTTCTCTTTCTCGGAAAAATTGCGATAATCTCTGGAAGATGGCGCTTCACGAGTTATAGCCATCGCATGGTAAAAGGTAACGCAAAGATCGGATTCTGTCAGGGACTGACCGGTATCCAGATCTTTTTGGACTTCCTGCAAAAGAAGATGGTCTCCGTAAAAAGATAAGAATGGATAATGCTTCCAGTGGAAAATGGCACCATATCCCCTTTTATCGGAAAGAGAAATCATCAGTTCGTAAGATTCCTGAAGAAAACCATTCTGGTATAATTCGTTTAGTTGTGGAAAATATTTTTTCTCAAACCTGGTTTCTTCCAGATATTCCTGATGAGATCGATAAGAATCATAAAGCCGATACAAAGAAAAAAGGCCGGCAGGAATCAGAAAAACAGCCGCCACGATCAGAAAAATCTTCAGTGCACGGCGGCTTTGCTGTTTTATTTCGGATTTATATTCTCTGGCAGGGACATCTGCAAGATCTTTTGTTTCTTTAAGCAGATCATTTAGATGTTCCATATAGACGGCCTCGTCCTTCTCCGGGCTGGTGTAACCGCAATAAGGGCAGGCGGTGTCTTTACTGGAAAGCTTTGCCCCACAGTTCTTGCAATACATAAGAACCTCCTGATGAATTACGATCTTGGAATGCTGTCAATCACAGCAGAGGCCTTCAGGGCCTGTTCGATAATGTGGCGGCCTTTTGGATCGAAATTTTTCGGCAGGCTGGTTTGATCAAAAGGCGTGCCGGAAAGAAAATTACAGGATAACTGCATGATCGTAGCCTCATAATCATCGTCAGGCATTTCTTCGACCATCAGCTTTCCGTTCTCGTTCATATCAGAAAGCGTCATATGATCTTTCAGTTTTAACTGATTCAACATATCCAGCATGATAACAAAGTGTTCCTCGTCCCAACAGGAAAGGTACATACACTTACATAGACCTGGAGTGAAAAAAACTGCCTGGGAATAACAGTCCAGTAATTCTTTAAAACGTGATTGATGAGCTTCATTTTCAAACAGATGCTGACTACGCAGCTGACGATATACCTCATTTTTCCACATCATATTTTCTCCGCACAAAATATAAAATCTTTATAAAAATAATTAAATCTAGTTTACTTCATGAATAGAAAAATGTCAAATTTGAAAAGATAAAATTCATAAAACTGTTGCAAGAATATTAAAGTTAGTATATACTAACATTTAGTTAGAAAAGACTAACAACAAATAAAAAAGAGGTGTCGGAAGATGGATTATTTAGAAATTGAAAAAGTAATTGGCCGGGAGATTCTGGATTCCAGAGGCAATCCAACCGTAGAAGCAGAGGTATATCTGGCAGATGGTTCTGTTGGCAGAGGTATGGCGCCAAGTGGCGCATCCACGGGAGAATTTGAAGCACTGGAGCTGCGCGATAATGATAAGGAACGTTATCTGGGAAAAGGTGTTCAGAAAGCAGCAGATCATATCAATAAAGAAATCAACGAAGCAATCTGCGGTATGGATGCATCGGATATCTATGCAGTAGATGCAGCCATGATCAAAGCAGATGGCACAAAAGATAAATCCAAACTGGGAGCAAATGCGATTCTGGCTGTTTCCATTGCCTGCTGCAGAGCTGCAGCTGCCGCATTGAATATTCCGCTGTATCGTTTCCTTGGCGGTATCAGTGGCAACCGCCTTCCGGTGCCGATGATGAATATTGTCAATGGAGGTTGCCATGCGCTGTCTTCCGGGCTGGATGTACAGGAATTCATGATTATGCCGGTGGGAGCACCATCCTTTAAAGAAGGACTTCGCTGGTGTGCAGAAGTATTCCATGCACTTGCTTCTATATTAAAGGAAAGAGGTCTGGCAACCTCAGTTGGTGATGAAGGTGGATTTGCTCCGGCGCTGGCTTCCGATGAAGAAGCGATCGAAACCATTCTGGAAGCAGTGAAAAAAGCCGGATATGAACCGGGAAAAGATTTCCGAATTGCCATGGATGCTGCATCTTCCGAGTGGAAGACGGGAAAGAAAGGGGAATACAAACTGCCAAAAGCAGGAACTGTGTATACTTCTGAACAGCTGATTGCGCATTGGAAAAAACTGGTAGAAAAATATCCGATTATTTCCATCGAAGATGCACTGGATGAAGAAGACTGGGAAGGCTGGCAGAAGTTGACCGGGGAACTCGGTGATAAAGTACAGCTGGTAGGAGATGACCTGTTCGTGACCAATACCGAGAGACTTTCCAGGGGAATTTCGATGGGATGCGGTAATTCTATCCTGATTAAGCTGAATCAGATCGGCTCCGTTTCTGAGACTCTGGAAGCAATCAAGATGGCTCACAAGGCCGGGTATACCGCGATTGCCTCCCACCGTTCAGGAGAAACAGAGGATACTACAATCGCAGACCTGGCAGTGGCTTTAAATACCTGCCAGATCAAGACCGGAGCACCATCCCGTTCGGAACGTGTGGCAAAATACAATCAGCTGCTCCGCATTGAAGAACAGCTGGGAGCGGCAGCGGTATATCCGGGTATGAAGGCATTTCATGTAAAATAAAATGGTCAAACAGCGAATGAAAAACCGAACATGACAGTATAGGACAGGGCGGTGGAATCGAATTTCACTGGCCTTGTTTTTTTGAAAAACATGAGAAATTGATGTGGAAAATAGAAAACAGTTATGCTATATTCGTGCAAAAAAGTTGGACAATACTAACTACGAAAAGCCTTTTAAAACTCTAATAATAATATAGATTAGAGGAAACACTAAAGATTAAATGATGTGATGGCATGATCTGCCCAGGTGACATCACCCGGACAGGAAAATACAGCATCAGGTAAATGAGAAAGGATGGATAGCAGCGTGAAAGAATTTACACAATGGGACGGTTTTGAAGGCCGTATCTGGAAAGAAGAGATCAACACCCGTGATTTTATACAGAAAAACTATCAGCCATACGAAGGAGATCAGTCCTTCCTGGCAGATCCCACAGAAGCAACAAATAAACTCTGGGGCAGGCTTTCCGAGCTCCAGAAAGAAGAACGGGCCAAAGGTGGTGTCCTGGATATGGATACCCACATTGTATCCGGGATTACTGCCCACAAGCCGGGGTATATCAGCGAAGAATTAAAAGATCTGGAGCAGGTGGTTGGACTTCAGACAGACAAGCCTTTGAAACGGGCGTTTATGCCATTTGGCGGAATTAATATGGCAGAACAGGCCTGCACTACCAACGGATACGAACCAGATTCAAAGCTTCATGAGATTTTTACAAAATACTGCAGAACCCACAATCAGGGAGTATTTGATGCTTATACACCGGAGATGAAGAAAGCCCGCCACAACAAGATTATCACCGGTCTGCCAGATACTTATGGAAGAGGACGTATCGTAGGTGACTACCGTCGTGTGGCTTTGTACGGCATTGATTTCCTGATGGAAAAGAAGAAAGAAGACTTTGCCAACTGCGGAAATGGAACCATGACTGATGATATCATCCGTCAGAGAGAAGAGATCTCCAGACAGTATCAGGCACTGGGCGAAATGAAAGAAATGGCAGCTGCTTATGGATATGATATTTCCCAGCCGGCAAAGAATGCAAAAGAAGCCGTACAGTGGCTGTATTTTGGATACCTGGCAGCCATTAAGACACAGAATGGTGCAGCGATGAGCGTGGGAAGAATCTCTACGTTCCTGGATATTTATATTGAGCGAGATCTGAAAAACGGTACACTGACCGAGATAGAAGCACAGGAGCTGATCGATCATCTGGTTATGAAGTTCCGTATGGTGAAATTTGCACGAATTCCTTCTTATAATCAGTTGTTCTCCGGGGATCCGGTATGGGCTACCCTGGAAGTGGGCGGCATGGGCATGGATGGACGTTCCATGGTAACCAAGAATGATTTCCGTTTCCTGCATACTCTGGAAAATATGGGACCGTCACCGGAACCAAACCTGACCGTACTGTATTCCTCTTCCCTGCCTGAGCATTTCAAGGACTATGCAGCTGATATTTCCATCCGCACCAGTTCCATTCAGTATGAGAATGACGATGTGATGAAACCAATATGGGGGGATGATTATTCCATTTGCTGCTGTGTATCTGCGACACAGACCGGAAAAGAGATGCAGTTCTTCGGAGCAAGAGCGAACCTGGCCAAATGCCTGCTTTATGCCATCAATGGTGGTATTGATCTGAAGTCCAGAGAACAGGTGGGACCAGATTACAAACCGATCACCTCTGAATATCTGGATTATGATGAAGTGATCAAAAAGTATGATCAGATGATGGACTGGCTGGCAGGACTTTATGTAAATACTCTGAATCTGATCCAATATATGCATGATAAATATTATTACGAAGCAGCAGAGATGGCTTTGATAGATACCGATATACGGAGAACCTTTGCAACCGGTATTGCCGGATTTTCTCATGTGGTAGATTCTCTGAGTGCCATCAAATATGCAAAAGTAAAGACCATCCGTGATGAGTCCGGACTGGTGGTGGACTATGAAACAGAAGGGAATTTCCCACGTTACGGAAACGATGATGACCGGGCTGACGACATTGCAGTATGGCTGTTAAAGACCTTCCTGGATAAGCTGAAAAAGCAGCATACCTACCGGGATTCAGAACTGACCACCTCGATTCTGACCATTACTTCCAATGTGGTATACGGAAAAGCAACCGGCAGTATGCCAGATGGCAGAAAAGCAGGGGAGCCGCTGGCTCCTGGAGCTAATCCGTCCTATGGTGCAGAACAGAATGGTCTGCTTGCTTCGCTGAATTCTGTTGCAAAGCTTCCATATGAATGGGCACTGGATGGTATCTCCAATACACAGACCATGAACCCGGATGCATTGGGCCATAGTGAACAGGAGCGGATCGATAATCTGGTACAGATCATGGACGGCTACTTCGATCAGGGTGCACATCATCTGAATGTGAATGTATTTGGCAGAGAAAAGTTGATCGATGCCATGGAACACCCGGAAAAAGAAGAATATGCTAACTTCACTATCCGTGTATCAGGCTATGCTGTGAAATTTATTGACCTGACAAGAGAACAGCAGATGGATGTTCTGGCAAGAACCTGTCATACCAGAGTGTAATCATGACAAGAGGAAAGGTACACTCATTAGAAAGCTTTGGTCTGGTGGATGGGCCGGGAGTACGTTATGTGATCTTTCTTCAGGGCTGTCCCATACGCTGTCAGTACTGCCACAATCCAGAGACCTGGACGACAGAGGGCGGCAGCTGGTGGACAGCAGAGGAGCTGTTCCGGCAGGCATACCGGTATAAGAATTACTGGAAGAAAAAAGGCCAGGCTCATGGCGGTATCACCGTCAGCGGAGGAGAACCACTCCTGCAGTGGGAATTTGTGACAGAACTGTTCACCCTGGCCAAAGAAAAAAAGGTACACACAGCGCTGGACACGGCGGGCAGTATCTTCGGCTCAGCCAGACTTCCTGTGAAAGGCTTTGAGCGTCTTATGGAAGTCACCGACCTGGTTATGCTAGACTTAAAAGAAATGAATCCACAGAAGCATAAGAAGCTTACCGGAATGGAAAATGCACCTATACTGGGGATGGCCAGATGGCTTTCCGATCATGGAAAAGAAATGTGGGTTCGCCATGTGGTCGTGCCAGGGCTGACTGATTCCAGAGAAGAACTGCTGGAAATGAAAGCATTCCTTGACAGTTTGAAGACCGTTACCAGAGTCGAACTCCTCCCATACCATACTATGGGCCGGGCAAAATGGGAAAACCTGGGGATCCCATATGTGCTGGATGGTGTGCCAACACCAACCGAAGAAGAAATGAAAGAAGCCGAAGCACTTGTGGGGATACCGTTGGGGACGGTGTTTTCTGGTTTTTTATCCGTCCCTTCTGGCAATGCGAAGAAATAGAGGGAAAACGGTCGAGCTGATTCGCAACTTAATGACGGCTGATCATATGGAAGATGAAGACGATCAGGTACAACGGATGAAGAAATTGGAATGTATAAAGCGTTAAGATTGGATAGATAAATTAAAATCCCTCATCTGGAATCCAGAAGAAATTCCAGAATGGGGGATTTTGTAAAAAAATGAAAAAAACTGTTGACAAATGCTGGGACGGATGATAATATAATGAAGCTGTTTGAGAGAGACAGCAAGAAACACAAAGCTTCAATCGAAAGATTGAAAAATAAATAAAAAAGTTGTTGACAAACTTAGAAAGCA
>NZ_JAOQKE010000028.1:17784-31583 GCF_025567005.1 Muricoprocola aceti | reverse complement strand
CTTCTGATATTTATTATATCAGAAAAGCGGTTCCAACAATAGCAAAACCCTGCAAAAGCAGGGCTTTGTCTACAGTCTGAATCAATCGTAATTATTTACGATTGATTTTTTGATGATATTTGCGTATATTGAAAGAAAAAAGGAAGATAGACAAAAAGATAAAGGAAAAGAAAAAATGGTCAGACGATGGAAAAGAATACTTATTGGTGTAGCTGTTGTGCTGACAGTGTCAGCTATAACCGAGGTGGGAATGTGTTCGGTTCATGCGGAAGAGGTGGAAGTAGAATCAGAATATACAGAGTCCGGATATGGCAGACAAGAGAGTGAAGAATCTGAGGAACAGGAATCAGATGTGACAGAGATCAGTACGCCGGATAAGACAGAGATGGAAGAAGAACAGATCCTGGATATGCAAAGTGGAAATGAAGAAGAAGGCATATTTTCTGAAGAGGCGGAGGAGAAGAAGGATTCTCAGACAGTGATTCAAAGAGAAGAACTGTTCGATGAATCTGCAGAAGCAGGAAGTGCAACAGATGGCGGTTTCCTGACTGGAAGAGGTAGCAGACGTGCCAGATCGACAGTACAATTTCTGGAGTGTTATGGAGATCAGCTGAACGAAAGTGCGAGAGATGTCTATGACGCCATGAAAAAAGCGTGGGGAAATGGAGGAACAGATAAATTTACTGTCAACTTTAGTACATCACTGACCTTTGAAACAACAGGTACTTATGTGACAAATGAAGCGGGTGAAAGAAAGTGGAGATGGATTGCAGCGGATGGCACAAGCACAGATGAAAAGATAAAGCTGGATCCTGCTTATGGCAAGGTAATGGAAACACTTCGCAAAAGTATTCAGGGAGGATTCGATGCCTGTATTTATGATTGTCCGGAGATATTCTGGCTGAAGAATGTGACATTTGGATATACGATCATATGGACTATTCGTTCAGATGGAAGTGCTACAGGAAAAATAAGCAGTGTGACCGTTTCTGGTAATGAATCCTGGACTGGAGCAAAGAACTGTGTCTCAGAATTCCAAACCAATGTGTCAGATGCAGTAAACAGTATCAGTGCAGGATTTACAGAAGACATGTCTGATGCCCGGAAAATGAAACAAATTCATGATTACATTTGCGCCAAATGTGTATATCAGGAAGGAACTTATGCGCACAGCGCCTACGGCACTTTTTATAATGGAAAAGTAGTGTGTGAGGGCTACGCCAAAGCATTTAAAATCTTGTGCAACAGAATGGGTCTGACCTGTGTCCTGGGATCAGGAACCGTTCATAAGACCAGCTCAGACGGAGCACATATGTGGAACTATGTGTTGCTGGATGGTGGCTGGTATATGGTAGATGTTACCTGGGATGATGGCAATACGTTATCGAATCGCTATCTGTTTGCCGGTTCAGAGTCAGACGGTGTCTATTACAAAATATCGGAAGAACGAACCAATTATGTGACATTTTCAACAAAACCTGAAACTGCATTTCGGTTTGTACAGCCGTCTCTGGAAGCGGATAGGTATCATGAATACGATGCATGGAAGATTTCCCTTCTGGTTTATTGCGGAAGTCATATGACAGGGGAAAAAACGACTGTCTGTGTGCTGTGTGGAGATCGGAAGACCATATCTTATGAGGCAGCAGAAGAACACCAGTATGGAGAATGGAAGACAATACCTGCTACCTGCGAAACAGATGGAGAAAGAGTAAGAATCTGCCAGAATTGCCAGAAGGAAGAAAAGGAAACACTTCCTGCCACCGGTCATTTGTATGGAGAATGGAAGACGATACCTGCCACCTGTGAAACAAATGGAGGTCAGGTACGAACCTGCCAGACCTGCAAGAAAACAGAAACGAAGATCGTATCTGCCATTGGACACAGATATGGCGAATGGCAGACAGTCCGTCAGGCCACGGTACTGGAAGAGGGAGAAATGCAACGCAGGTGTCAGAATACAGGCTGTAGCAGCATACAGACGAGAAAATTAGATCGGCTGCCCCGTTTTGTACAATTAAATACATCCAATATTGTCCTTCAGATAAAACAGTCTACTACTGGTCTGAAAGTGACAGATATGGCAGAGGGAGACCGGATCGTCAGCTGGAAGAGCAGTAAGCCGACAGTTGCCACAGTCAGTAAAAAGGGAAAGATAGTAGCTAAAAAGGCAGGAACAACCATCATTACAGTGACACTGGCAAGTGGAGCAACAGCCAATGTGAAGGTAAAGGTACAGAAAAAAGCGGTACAGCCAGTCAGCTTACGCATTGCCTGCAGCCGGCTGAAGTCTAATCGTATTACTTTGAAAAAGGGACAGCGTACAACCTGTAAAGTCACAGTGAGCCCTTTTACCTGCAAGACGAAGGTTACATTTTCCAGTGCCAATCCAAAGATTGTAAAAATATCTGGAAACGGTAAAATCATAGCCAGAAAAGCAGGAAAAACAAAGATTACTGTGAAGGCAGGAAAGAAGAAAAAAGTGATCTGGGTCACTGTAAAAAAGTAAAATGATATTACTTTTCGTCAAAAATAAATAAGATAATACGGAGAAACAGAAAAAAGATATAGATAAAAATAGAGGGAAATTTGTATAAAAACAAAAAAACGATATGAAAATGACGAAATAGAAGAAAAATACCTTGACTAATTTGTATAATATGTTATGCTAATTATGTGCAGCTACAACAGGGTAGTAAATCACACCGGGAAAACAACCGGTGTTTTTTGCGCCATAAATATTCCTGTTATGAAACAAACAGCAGGCTGATGTAGCATTGTTTTCGCAATTCTTATTAGGAGGAATTTGAGTATGACAAAATGGGTTTACTTATTCAGAGAAGGTAATGCGGACATGAGAAACCTTCTTGGAGGAAAGGGCGCGAATCTGGCTGAGATGACCAATCTGGGACTTCCTGTGCCACAGGGCTTCACGATTACAACGGAAGCATGTACTCAGTACTATGAAGATGGTCAAAAGATTAACGATGAAATCCAGGGCCAGATTATGGAATACATTGAGAAGATGGAAGAGATCACTGGAAAGAAGTTTGGAGATAAGGAAAATCCACTGCTGGTATCTGTCAGATCCGGAGCAAGAGCATCTATGCCGGGCATGATGGATACCATTTTGAATCTTGGTCTGAATGAAGAGGTAGTAGAAGTCCTGGCTGAGAAATCCGGCAACCCAAGATGGGCATGGGACTGCTACCGCAGATTTATCCAGATGTTCTCTGATGTCGTTATGGAAGTTGGAAAGAAATATTTTGAAGAACTGATTGACAAGATGAAAGTATCCAAGGGCGTAACACAGGACGTAGAGCTGACAGCAGAAGATTTGAAAGAGCTGGCTAATCAGTTCAAGGCAGAATATAAAGAAAAGATCGGTGCAGACTTCCCGACAGATCCAAAGGTTCAGCTGATGGAAGCGATCAAAGCGGTATTCCGTTCCTGGGACAATCCTCGTGCCAATGTATATCGTCGTGACAACGATATCCCATATTCCTGGGGAACTGCTGTAAACGTACAGATGATGGCATTTGGTAATATGGGTGAGACATCCGGAACCGGTGTTGCATTTACCCGTGATCCGGCGACAGGAGAGAAGCATCTGATGGGTGAATTCCTGATGAACGCTCAGGGAGAAGATGTAGTAGCAGGTGTGAGAACACCTCAGAGAATCGATCAGTTAAAAGAAGTAATGCCGGAAGTATATGATCAGTTTACCAAGATCTGTGCGACACTGGAAGATCATTACCGTGATATGCAGGATATGGAGTTTACTATTGAGGACAGAAAGCTGTATATGCTTCAGACACGTAATGGTAAGAGAACTGCTCAGGCAGCATTGAAGATTGCCTGTGATCTGGTAGATGAAGGTATGATCACTGAACAGAAGGCTGTAGCTATGATTGATCCTAGAAACCTGGATACACTGCTTCATCCACAGTTCGACAAGACGGCACTGGTTAAGGCTGTTCCAGTTGCAAAAGCACTGGGAGCATCACCGGGAGCTGCATGTGGACAGATCGTATTTACTGCAGATGATGCAAAAGAATGGCATGCAATGGGCAAGAAGGTCGTTCTGGTTCGTCTGGAAACTTCACCGGAAGATATCGAAGGTATGAAGGCATCCCAGGGTATCCTGACCGTTCGTGGTGGTATGACCAGCCATGCAGCAGTAGTAGCCCGTGGAATGGGAACCTGCTGTGTATCCGGATGCGGTGACATCCATATGGATGAAGCAAACAAGAAGTTCACACTGGCCGGAAAAGAATACCATGAAGGAGACTGGATCTCCATTGACGGTTCCACCGGAAATATTTACGATGGCGTGATCAAGACCGTAGATGCTACGATCGCCGGCGAATTTGGTCGTATCATGGGATGGGCTGATAAGTATAGAAGACTGAAAGTAAGAACCAATGCAGATACACCAGCAGATGCAAAGAAAGCAAGAGAACTGGGCGCAGAAGGTATCGGACTTTGCCGTACCGAGCATATGTTCTTCGAAGGAGACAGAATTGATGCATTCCGTGAGATGATCTGCTCCGATACCGTAGAAGAAAGAGAAGCAGCATTGGAAAAGATTCTTCCGGTTCAGCAGAGTGATTTTGAGAAACTTTACGAAGCACTGGAAGGCAACCCGGTAACTATCCGTTTCCTGGATCCGCCTCTGCATGAATTCGTACCACAGACAGACGAAGATATCCAGAAGCTGGCTGATTCTCAGGGCAAGACCGTAGAACAGATCAAGGGTATCATCGATTCCCTGCACGAATTCAATCCAATGATGGGACATCGTGGAGTTCGTCTGGCTGTTACTTATCCGGAGATCGCCAAGATGCAGACAAGAGCAGTCATCCGTGCAGCCATCAACGTAAAGAAGAAACATCCAGACTGGAGTATTTGTCCGGAAATCATGATTCCACTGATCGGTGATGACAAAGAGCTTCGCTTTGTAAAGAAGACAGTGGTAGATACTGCAAATGAAGAGATCGCAGCAGCAGGCGCAGACCTGAAGTATCAGGTAGGTACCATGATTGAGATTCCTCGTGCAGCTCTGACCGCAGATGAGATCGCAAAAGATGCAGACTTCTTCTGCTTCGGAACCAACGACCTGACACAGATGACTTTCGGATTCTCCCGTGATGACGCAGGCAAGTTCCTGGAAGCATACTACGAGAGAAAGATCTTCGAAAACGACCCATTTGCAAAACTTGACCAGAATGGTGTCGGCAAGCTGATGGAAATGGCAATCCAGCTTGGTAAGGGAGAAAATCCGAACCTGCACATCGGTATCTGCGGCGAACACGGCGGAGATCCATCATCCGTAGAATTTTGCCACAAGATCGGACTGGATTATGTATCCTGCTCACCGTTCCGCGTACCAATTGCCAGACTGGCCGCAGCACAGGCAGCAATTGCAGAGATGAAATAAGCAGATAAAAAAGCAATAAAGTGAATCCCCCAGATAACTGATCAGCAGCTATCTGGGGGATTTTTGAAACGTAAAAAATCCCCTCAGAGCCAAAACTCTGAGGGAATTCATTTTACCTAAGATTTATTTCTGATGTTCCAGTGCCAGTGTAATAGTTGTGATATCGCACACTTCTGTTGGTCCGTAGTACTGGATTGCTCCCGGATATACGAAGCAGGTATCTTTTGCCCATTCTTCGCGGTGAGATTCGAAATATTTAAATGGTGCACCGTCCAGTTCAACCAGAGCTTTTCTGATAACCGGTTTGTCTTCACCGTGTCTTCTTTCGATGTTCATCATCTTGGTGATTGGCATACCGCCTGCAACCCATTCACTGGCTGGTGCAGACAGATTAGATACTTTGGAAAGGTATCCGTTGTAACCATACTGGATCAGCATGAATGCATTGTATCCCAGGGAGTAGCAGTAGTCTGCATCGAAGTTAGATGGGAATGCACATCTTCCTTCGTATCCAAGGAAATGATGAAGCGGGCTGAATTTGCCACTGTATGTACCTGCAGCTCTTCTTGCTTCCAGTTTATCTTTTACCAGAGCGGAGAACAGCTTCTCAGATTCGATCAGAGATACCTGTACGTTTCCGTGTGGGTCTCTTTCCAGGAACAGCTGCTGCTGAATAGCCTGTGGAAGGATGGCGAATACAGCCATGGATTCCTTTGTCAGACCTTTTTCGATGAACGCATATTTGTCAGCCCATGTTGGCAGTGCATTGAATTCATCAGCCTTGCTTCCTGCAAGCAGTTCGTTGATTTCCTGGATCAGTACGGAGAATTCAGGAACGAATTCAACAACACCTTCCGGGATGATAGCAACACCGAAGTTCATGCCGTTTGCAGATCTTTCTGCTACAGAATCAGCGATATAATCAGCGATCTGAGACAGAGACATCTTCTTTTCAGCAACCTCTTCAGAAACCAGGCAGATGTTTGGCTGAGTCTTCAGAGCACATTCCAGAGCAACGTGGGAAGCAGAACGTCCCATGACTTTGATGAAATGCCAGTACTTTTTAGCAGAGTTACAGTCTCTCTCGATGTTACCGATCAGTTCGCTGTAGGTCTTGGTAGCGGTATCGAAACCGAAAGAGCATTCGATATCTTCATTCTTTAAGTCACCGTCGATGGTCTTCGGGCATCCGATAACCTGAACACCAGTATTGTGAGCTGCAAAATATTCAGCCAGAACAGCAGCGTTTGTATTAGAGTCATCACCACCGATGATTACGATAGCAGTGATGCCGTGCTTCTTGCATACTTCAGAAGCGATTGCGAACTGTTCTTCTGTTTCCAGTTTCGTTCTTCCGGAACCGATGATATCAAAACCACCTGTGTTGCGGAATTCATTGATATATTCGTCATCAAAGATCAGATATTTGTCTTCGATCAGACCGCTTGGGCCGCCCTTGAATCCGTAAAGTACGTTTTCAGGGTTGGTAGCCTTTAATGCATCATACAGACCACATACCACGTTGTGTCCGCCTGGTGCCTGTCCACCGGAAAGGATCACACCTACGACCTGCTTCTTAGCAGCAGAAGTGTTCTGTCCTTTTTCAAAAGTGATCTCTGGTTTTCCATAAGTATTTGGGAAAAGAGCTTTGATCTTATCCTGATCAGCTACACTCTGAGTTGCTTCTCCCTCTTTTACACAGATATCTGCAATGCCGTGTCTCAGCATTCCAGGAAGTTTTGGAGTATACTCGTATCTTGCTTTCTGAAGCGGTGAAATATTCATTTTTTCAATCTCCTTTTTATGTATAATTTTACATACATTCAAATTCTAATACATTTCCGTGAAAAAGTAAACTATTTGTGGAAAAACTTCGGCATTTTATGCAATGAATCATTTTATTTCAGGAAACATGTCGCCACAGGTACGAACATAACCAAGCCGCAGGCCAAAGAAGTTTATCAATATAGAAAATTCCAGACAGTGCCAGACGGATATGATACGAAAGTCGGTGAACTGGGAGATGAGGTACACGGGATGTAAGAGTATCGTAATCACAAAATTATATGGAAAAATGTGAACAAAATCATACAATTATAAAGAATTGTGTGATTTTGTTGTTTATTTACGGAATTCTTCTTATAATAAAACCATAAGTAACAGGTATATAAGTATTTTTAAAATCATAAAAGGTGTTCGACAAGTTGGAAAAACATGGATATTAAAGGAATTTGGCAGACCAGGCAGATAGATTGATTGGTCTGGCTTTACAGCAAAGGCAGGAGATTAACAAATGCAGCGTCTCATTTTTCATGTGGATGTAAACAGTGCTTTCCTTTCCTGGGAAGCAGCGAAGAGAGTAAAGCAGGGATTACCGGATTTGCGGGAGATTCCATCCTGTATCGGCGGCGATCCGAAGAAACGGACTGGGATCGTGGTGGCCAAGTCTATACCGGCGAAGAAGTATGGCATTCAGACAGGCGAGCCGATGGGGATGGCACTTCAGAAGTGTCCCGATCTGGTCTGTGTCCCATCGGATTTTGCCCTGTATGACCGGTGTTCGAAGGCATTTAAGAGTATCTGTGCATCCTATGCGCCGGTGATGGAGTCGTTTTCCATTGATGAGGTGTTTCTGGATATGACCGGAACCGGGCAGATTTATCCGGATCCGGTGGTGACAGCCTGCGAGATCAAAGATCGGATTTACCGGGAGCTGGGCTTTACGGTAAATGTGGGGATCTCTACAAACAAGCTTCTGGCAAAGATGGCATCCGACTTTGAAAAGCCAAATAAAGTACATAGCCTGTACCCGGAAGAAGTGCCACAAAAGATGTGGCCGCTGCCAGTGCGAGACTTATTGTTTCTTGGAAAAGCATCGGAGAAAAAGCTGGTGCAGAACGGGATTCGTACCATTGGCGATCTGGCACGGGCAAATGAAAAGGAGATTCAGATGCTGCTGGGTGAAAAGGCCGGACATCAGCTATATCTGTCAGCCAACGGGATCGATGATTCTCCGGTAAAAGCACAGCGGGAGGAAGCAAAGGGTATCAGTGTGGAGACTACCTTTGATGAAGATATTGTTTCCTATGAGCAGATTTTTCCGATTCTGCTCAGTCAGTGCGATATTGTGGCAGCGAGAATGCGAAGAGAAGGTAAGAAATGTAACTGTGTAGCGGTATCATTTCGAACATTGGAATTCAAGAACAAGTCCCATCAGCGCAAGCTGGACAACCCTACGGATGTGACCAATGAGATTTATCAGAATGTCAGACAGCTGTTTCAGGAATCATGGAGTGGTCAGCCGTTACGCCTGATAGGGGTGGCACTGACTGGACTGACAGAAGATGACTTCATACAGATGTCTCTGTTTGAGGATCCGAAGAAGCGGGAACAGCAGAAGAAGCTGGATGAAGCTATGGATAACATTCGAAAAAAATTTGGTAACGATAAGATCAGCCGTGCCAGCACTATGAACGTGTCAGGAAGAATTGCCAGAAAGGCAAAGGCACAGATGGAGAATGGTCGAAAGAAAAATGATGAACAGTAGAGAATCTGAAGAAACAAGACATGGTTCCTGAATGGATACAGCCAGCGAAAGAGATATGTTTTATCTGCGATTATCCGTAGAAATGCTGAAGAAACCAGCGGTTGCAACCACCAGTTGACAGATTTCCAGCCTCAATTGGTAGCATGCAACCAGAAAAATCCGTATGATAATAAATGAAATCTCCCACCGGAAAATCTAAAGTGCAGGTGGTGAGCCAGAACTCAAAAATATGTATGGAGGATGTGAGTATGATCTTATCAGAAAAGATTACAGAAGAACGAAAAAAGAATGGCTGGTCACAGGAAGAACTGGCAGAGAAATTATCCGTTTCCAGACAGGCTGTTTCCAAGTGGGAGAGCGCCCAGTCTACACCGGATCTGCAGAAGATCATCCGGATGGCAGAGTTGTTCCAGGTCAGCACCGATTATCTGCTGCGAGATGAAATAGAAGTAGAATCGAATCAGGGAAGCACAGAATATGGCAGTGCCGAGGAAAGATCAGTGCATATGGTATCGATGGAAGAGGCTAACGAAATTCTGAACTGGAAACGAAAATTGGCACCACGGATGGCCGGTGCCGTGGCACTTTGTATTTTAAGCCCGGTGTTGCTGATTTTCTTGTTAGGGCTGGCAGATTCTCATATCTGGGGACTGAGAGAAAATATGGCTACAGGAGTGGGACTGACCATATTGATGATTATGGTGGCAACAGCAGTCTTCATTTTCATCACAGGCGGTCTCCAGGGGAAAACATATGAATATCTGGAGTTCGAGCAGATCGAGACAGCTTATGGAGTAACCGGACTGGTAAAAGAGAAGCGAAAAGAGTACGAAAGCTGCTTCTTAAAAGGCATGGCCATTGGAGTGGTGCTGTGTATCCTGGCAGTCATTCCACTTTTTATGGTAATGGCAATGGAAGCACCGGATTATGTAGTAACAGCCAGCGTTTCTCTTCTGCTGATCCTGGTAGCCCGCGGTGTCTATCTGATCGTCCGTGTCTGTATCATCAAAGGCAGCTATGATATGTTGTTGCAGGAGGGTGATTATTCAAGAAAAGAAAAGCAGGTCAAAAAGAAAAAGGACACCTTTGCCAGTATATATTGGTGCACGGCAACTGCCATCTATCTTGGTTGGAGCTTCTGGACACAGAGATGGGATTTCACCTGGCTGGTGTGGCCGGTGGCCGGAGTATTGTTCGGGGCAGTATCAGCCATCATCAGCATAACAGTAAAAGAGGGAGAATAAGTTTTTATTGTAATGCCTGTAAAATTCTTCTATAAATAAACAGTAAAAGAAAAAATCTATGGTATCGAGAATAGAATGAATATGCATTTTTAAAATGAAAACGGCATAGAGATATACGAGAGAAGAATTTGATATGTGAAGAAAGGAAAATAATTGACAGTTAGCAACAACTAATCTATAATAAAAAAGACTTATATCATGTAAAATAACAGGAGCATTCATATGGAAACAGTATATGGCATTCTGATTCCGTTCCTCGGCACATCTCTTGGAGCGGCCTGTGTTTTCTTTATGAAGCACAGTTTAAGTGATCGGGTGCAGCGTTCTCTGACCGGATTTGCGTCTGGAGTCATGGTAGCAGCATCCATCTGGAGTCTTTTGATCCCGGCACTGGAACAGTCAGCAGCGATGGGAACATGGCAGTTTATCCCGGCAGCAGCTGGCTTCTGGATTGGGATACTTTTTTTGTTGTTACTGGACAGGACAATTCCGCATTTGCATCAGAACAGTGAGGCAGCGGAAGGACCGGGCAGCAATTTGCAAAGGACGACAATGATGATTCTGGCAGTGACGTTGCATAATATTCCGGAAGGTATGGCTGTCGGTGTAGTTTATGCCGGCTATCGTCTGGGAAACAGTGGAATTACCGCGGCAGGGGCATTGGCATTATCACTGGGAATTGCGATTCAGAATTTTCCGGAAGGCGCCATTATTTCCATGCCGCTGCGGGCAGAGGGAATAAAAAAATCCAAAGCCTTTGCCGGAGGAGTGCTTTCTGGCATTGTAGAACCGATAGGTGCAGTACTGACCATTCTGGCATCCGGCTTCATTGTCCCGGTGTTACCTTATCTGCTCAGCTTTGCAGCTGGTGCCATGCTTTATGTCGTGGTAGAGGAACTCATTCCGGAAATGTCTCAGGGCGAACACTCCAATCTGGGAACCATCTTTTTTGCAGTCGGATTCAGTATCATGATGATTCTGGACGTAGCCCTCGGATAAGCATCCTTCATCAAATCTTAATCCCTCTCCTACTTTCTTCTTAAAGGGTACTTGTAGTACAATAGGTACATGAGAGAAGAGAAAAGGAGAGGGACTTTTTATGCCGAATATTTTGATTTGTGATGATGAAAAAGACATCGTCAATGCTTTAAAAATATATCTGTCTGATCCTGATTATCAGATATATGAGGCTTATAATGGAAAAGAAGCGGTGGAACTGATGGAGCACACAGAGATTCATCTGATCCTGATGGATATTATGATGCCACAGATGGATGGCATCACAGCCATGACAAAGATCAGGGAGAAGAGTAATATTCCGATTATTCTGCTGACTGCCAAGAGCGAAGATGCGGACAAAATACTGGGATTGAATGTGGGAGCTGATGATTATATCACCAAGCCGTTTCATCCACTGGAAGTGACGGCCAGAGTCCGGTCCCAGCTGCGCAGATATCTGAAGCTGGGCGGAGGAACGCAAAGTAGTGAGAACTATAGTGTAGGCGGCATTGAACTGCGGGACAAAGAAAAAGAGGTCTATGTGGATGGCGCACAGATCACCCTGACACCAAAAGAATTTGAAATTCTGAAATTATTTCTTGCCAATCCGGGCAAAGTATTCTCACCAAAGGAGATCTATTCTCAGGTATGGAAGGAAAAACCAATCGGAACCGACAATACGGTTGCGGTACACATCCGCCATATCCGGGAAAAAATAGAGATCAATCCGGCTGAGCCAAGATACCTGAAGGTGGTATTTGGACAGGGATACAAGCTGGAGAAAGGACGGGAAATATGAGACAGTTTTTCAGAACAGCAGCAGGAAAAACGATTTTATTTTTGCTCTGCGGAATTTTTGGGGTGATATTTACAGCGGCAGTTGCAGGCTCTATGGTTCTGGTAGAGCAGGATTTTTATACCAGAGAAGAATCGGATCTGCGGGAAGAGGTATTTGACGGCCTGTTGTACAGAGACGGACAGTCACTGGCATGGCGAGCAGAAAATGATATGCTGTCGGAAGAAGAGGACGGGGAAACTGGAAATCTGACCTGGCAGATTGTGGGAACAGATGGAAAGGTAAAAGCCGGGAAAAAGGATACAAAAATCAAATGGCAATATACCAGATATTATATAGTATACGAGGATGGAGATGATATATGGAATTATCAGTTGTATGAATCGTCTGTAAAACATAATCCTTCTCAGAAATATGGCACGATTCATTTCAATATAGACGATTCCATGGCAAAGTCGGATAAATATGCATGGGCAGAAAAGGGTGTTCATATAGCATATAAGATTCGGTATACAATATACGTGATTATGGCACTGGCATTTGTGTTCGGACTTTTAAGTTTTGTCACGCTCATGAGCGTCAGCGGCCGCAGGAGAGACAACGGCGAGATCTGTCCGGGACCATTGTATGCGATACCGGCAGATTTGCTGACATGGATACTGGGAATGCTGGCATGCGCAGCAATTGGGATTCCAGCCGGTATGATGACAGATAATGGAATAGTAAATGCTGTTTTTCTGGGATTGGGCGTTCTTCTGGCAGGCAATATTTTTCTTGGATTTTGCATGAGTATAGCAGTGCGTGCGAAGAAAAAGACTCTGTGGAAAAATACAGTCATTTACTGGTGTCTTCATCTGATGAAAAAAATCTGCGTTGGAATCTGGGCTATGCTGCTGGAATTTCCAATGATCTGGAAAGTAGTTCTTGGAGCTGGCATTCTTTCCTTTCTTGAGTTCCTGGGAATCGTGGCATTCAGTTATGATACAGGCATCCTGGTGACGCTGTGGTTTCTGGAAAAGCTGATCCTGCTTCCTGTTATATTTTATGGTGCATGGATAATCAGAAGGCTTCAGAAAGGGGCTACAGCTCTGGCAGAAGGAGATTTGTCTTATCAGATTGACACCAAAGGCATGAGGGGAGATTTTAAGAAACAGGGAAAAGACCTGAACAGCATTGCCAGCGGTATGAGCCTGGCTGTGGAAAAACAGCTGAAAAGTGAGCGGATGAAGACGGAACTGATCACTAATGTTTCTCATGACATCAAGACACCGCTGACATCGATTATCAATTATGCAGATCTTATTGGAAAAGAATCCTGTGAGAATGAGAAGATCACCGAATATGCAGAAGTGCTGGTACGTCAGTCTGTCCGGCTGAAGAGACTGATTGAGGATCTGGTGGAAGCATCCAAGGCATCCACCGGTAATCTGGAAGTCAATTTGGCTGCATGTGATGCGGCTGTATTCCTTACGCAGGCAGGGGGAGAGTATGAGGAAAAACTGCAAAATGCCAATCTGACATTGGTGACATCCCAGCCAGAAAATGAGATTCGAATCATGGCAGATGGACGAAGAATGTGGAGAGTATTTGACAATTTGATGAATAATATCTGCAAATATGCGCAGCCAGGTACCAGAGTGTATCTGTCTCTGGAACGGATCGGAAACAGCGCAGTGATCATCTTCCGGAATACATCCAGAGAAGCACTGAACATCTCAGAAGAAGAACTGATGGAACGTTTCGTCAGAGGGGATGCTTCCAGAACGACAGAAG
>NZ_JAOQKE010000028.1:0-17510 GCF_025567005.1 Muricoprocola aceti | reverse complement strand
TACTTGTTGCATAACAGGCGGGAGGCAGACGTTGAGTTACGAGTTTTATCTGGATATCTATTTTCTGGAGAATCTGGTAATAAATGACACCGTATTACGAATGATTGCAATACTGGAAAAAAAGAACTGTCCCAGGATACGCAGATTCTTGACTGCAGCAGGCGGAAGCCTGGCATTATGTCTGGGGATGATGTTAGGAATGTACCGGGTAAGAGTACTCACGGCCATAGTTTGTATGGCAGTAGAGACCCTGATGACAACAGCTGCATTTTCATGGAGCGGCTGGAAAACATTCATGTATAGAGCAGTGATATTTCGCCTGCTGTCATTACTGGCGGAAGGAAGCTGGCAGATTTTGAGAGATTATTTTCACATGCCATTTCCATACAGTATGGCCGCAGGCATTTTTTTGCCTTTTTTTACCCTGATAAGGATTCGAAAAAGAGAAGAAAAGGAGCAGCTCCTGTATCCGGTGACTTTAAGATTTCATGGAAAAGAAAAAAAGGTCCAGGCACTCTGGGACAGTGGTAATCAGCTGACACAGCCGGTTACCGGACGCCCGGTACATATACTGGAACTGGAAGCCCTGATTCCTTTGCTGACTGTACAGGAAAACAGGGAACTGCAGACTATGATGGACCTGCAGACTGTAGAGCAGCCATCTGGGATCTTTTCACTGGTACCTTATCAGAGTATTGGAAAAAAATACGGACTGCTTCCCGTCCTGCAACTGGATGAGATTCAGGTGGAAACAGAAAAAGAAATAATAAGTACACCAAATGTTCTGGTGGCAGTCAGCAGACAGCGTTTCAGTCAGAATGGAAGCTGTCAGATGATCCTGCACCAGTCTCTCAGACAGATAAACAGATAGAAATGAGAAAGCGGGAGGGAATAGCAGATGTTTGCAAATGTAAGAATTCCGGATGCCATGCAGATGCGTATGCTGGCACCGGCATCACAATTCATGTGGAGAAGACCGAAAGAGGTCTGGTACATAGGAGGCAGTGAGGTATTGCCTCCACCGCTGGAACCGGAGAAAGAAGCGAAAGCAATTGCCGGTCTGAATGGGGCAACACAGACAGAAGCTAGGGAAATGTTGATTGAACACAATCTGCGCCTGGTTGTATACATAGCAAAAAAATTTGATAATACGGGAGTTGGTGTAGAAGATCTGATCTCCATCGGAACGATTGGACTGATCAAAGCCATTAACACCTACAATCCAGACAAAAATATTAAACTGGCTACGTATGCATCCAGATGTATCGAAAATGAAATTTTGATGCATTTGCGCAGAACCAATAAAACTCGCATGGAGGTATCTTTTGATGAACCTCTGAACGTGGACTGGGATGGAAATGAACTCCTTCTTTCTGATATCCTGGGAACAGATGAAGATGTGATCTATCGGGATATGGAAATGGAGGTAGAATACCGGCTTTTACGCCGCGCCATATCCAAGCTGTCTGACCGGGAACGGATGATTATCCAACTGAGATTTGGACTTGGAAACCGAGACGGAGAAGAAAAAACACAGAAAGAAGTGGCAGATATGCTGGGAATTTCCCAGTCTTACATTTCCCGCTTGGAGAAGCGGATTATCGGACGACTGAGAAAAGAAATCGTTCGGTTTGAATAAGAAAACAAATTGTCAAGGACTATTAATTTTTATATTTTACGTCAAATCGAATAATCAGTGTTTTTTGTGAGAATTCTTTTAATAGAAAAATGTTCAGGAGGATTCTTGCAATGGCACTGAATAAAGTAGAAATATGCGGAGTAAACACAGCAAAATTACCGGTTCTTACAGAAGCAGAAAAGGAAGCATTATTCTGCAAAATCAAGCAGGGAGACCGGGAGGCAAGAGAACAGTATATCCGGGGAAATTTAAGACTGGTACTCAGTGTAATCAAAAGATTTTCCGGAAGTAATGAAAATGCAGACGACCTGTTTCAGATCGGTTGTATTGGACTGATGAAAGCGATTGACAATTTCAATACAGAACTGGATGTTAAGTTCAGTACTTATGCGGTACCCATGATTATAGGGGAAATCAGACGGTATCTCAGAGACAACAATGTCATCCGGGTTAGCCGTTCTCTTCGGGATACAGCCTATAAGGTTTTGTATACAAGAGAAGCATACACCAGAAAATATTTAAAAGAACCAACCATCAATGAAATAGCCGAAGAAATTGGAATTGCAAAAGAAGAAATTGTATACGCAATGGATGCTATACAGAATCCGTTAAGTCTGTATGATCCGGTCTATTCCGAAGGCGGAGATGCACTTTATGTCATGGATCAGATCAGTGACAAGAAGAACAAAGAAGAAAACTGGGTAGAGTCTATTGCCTTAAAAGATGCCATGGATCGTTTAAATGACCGGGAACGTCGTATTATAGATATGCGTTTTTATGAGGGGAAGACACAGATGGAAGTGGCAGAAGAGATACAGATTTCCCAGGCACAGGTCAGCAGACTGGAAAAAAATGCATTGAAGATTATGAAAAACTATCTGAAGGCATGACGAGGCAGATGTATGTGCTCCCGATCAGAAAACGGCGGCCGCAAGTCAGTGCCTGGGTGGATGAGGATCTTCCAGTTCCACAAGAATGATTTCCTCTCCAATCTGACAGATACAGCGCCAGGGAATCCGGCACTCGTGTTCTCTCCCGAACCAAGAAGAAAAACGACCAGGACCAGGAACGATCAGTGCCAGTACCTGACCGCTTTTCGGGTCAATATCCACGTCAATGACACAGCCAAGGGATGCACAGGAACATACGTTAATAACCTCTTTCTGACGAAGTTCACATAATCTCATAGGATACCTGAAAAAAATTTCTCTCTATTAGTATATGCAATTGACACAGAGACTTCTATTAGGCTATACTTAAATTCGGGAATGAAACGAAACAGGGGGACAATAAAGATGAAGTGTCCATTTTGCAATAAGGATGATACCAGAGTAGTGGATTCCAGACCGGTGGATGACAACAGCTCCATTCGCCGCCGGCGTATGTGTGATGCATGTGGGAAGCGGTTTACCACTTATGAGAAGGTAGAGACGATACCTCTGATTGTGATCAAGAAAGATCAGAACAGGGAACAGTACGATCGCAGAAAGATTGAGAACGGAGTGATTCGTGCGTGCTATAAGCGGCCGATATCTGCACAGCAGATCACTGCAGTGGTAGATCAGATTGAGACACTGGTGTTCAGCAGAGAGGAACGGGAAGTCAGCAGTGAAGTGATCGGGGAGATTGTCATGGATCAGTTGAAAGAGCTGGATCCGGTTGCCTATGTACGGTTTGCATCGGTATACCGTGAATTTAAAGATGTGAATACCTTTATGGATGAACTGAAAAAGTTGTTAAAATAAAAGGGATGAAGTGGGGAGCTGTTATGCAGCTCCCTGCTCTTTATGAGGAAGATTCGATTGAAGAAAAGAATAAATGAAATACGAAATGGAAAATTTGAAGATCTTCAGAATACGCTGGAACTGTCAGAGAATGAGATCAGCGGAAAGACGGTGGAAAAAGAGAACTTCTGTGGAAGATTCTCAGTCCTGTCCGGAAATGAAAAAAGTATACAGGGATTTGTATATTCCACCAATCCCAGAATGGGAGTAAAGCCGGACAGTTTCAATGGGATTGGAGAGACCATCCGCTATGAGGCAGATGTGACGGGCCTGGCTGCGGGAGAAGCACTGACAGGAGAATTTATACTGAATACTTCGGCAGGTGAATATCATCTGCCCTATCGGATTGCCATCGAAGGAAGAACAGAAGAGAAAAATAAGAATGTGATGCCGCCACTTACCAGGGAAGAGTTTACTGCACTGGCCAAAGAAGATTTTGGACGGGCTTATGTGTTGTTCCTGTCAGGTGGATTCCGCAATCGGATTCGCAGCTGGGCAGCTGGCAGTACGAGTCTGTATGACGGGCTGCTGGCTAAGGGAGCTTCCTATCGCTGCCTGGAACAGTTCCTGGTAGGAATAGGGCAGAAGGAAGCAATTACACTGGAACCGGAGCAGGACTATATAGTTCTTTCACATGTGGCAGAGACCAGAAAAGAAGAACTGGTGATACGGAAAAATACCTGGGGATTTGCCACGCTGCAGATTTCATGTGATGCACCGTTCCTGACATTGGAGAAGACACAGATTACGACAGAAGAGTTCCTGGGAAGTGTCTGCCATGTTGGATTTGTGATTCACAGAGAAAAGCTGCATGCCGGTAAACAGTTCGCACGGATTTCTATTTCCACAGGCCAGGAAGAAACCTGTTGTACAGTAGAAGTACAGAGGGAAAAGAAAAGCAAAACTTCCGGGACACTGCATCAACAGAAAAGAGAGACAGCCCAGATACTGAAAAGTTATATCGATTATCGAACAGGAAGAATTGAGCAGAAGATCTGGGGCGAAGAAACACTGCAATCACTGGATCGCTATCGTAGGGCAGAAGGAAAGCTTATTTTCTACGATTTGTATGAAAGTTATGTACTGTTTCAGATGCAGGATACCATTCATGCAGAACTGATTCTGGGACAGACGCAGGAACGAAAAGAAGAATTGAAGGATCCCCGCTGGCAGAGCTGCTATCTGTATCTGACTACGATGCAGAATAAAGATAGAGAGTACATGGAATATGTGAAAAACAAGATTGCAGAGCTGTATCTTGAGGAACAGGAAAGTTGGATTCTTCAGTGGCTGATGTTCCGTGTGAACGGGCAGATGTACCGGAATGACGGAGAACGTCTGGAAGAGATCAGAAATAAATATCAGCAGGGATGCACCAGCCCGGTGATGTATCTGGAAGCATGGGAGATCTTGAAAAAAGAACCTCTGATGCTGCGTAGACTGGAAGAATTTGAGATACATCTGCTTGCCTTCCTGTGCAGAGAGAAGCTGTTTGATCCGGAGATCAGTGGCCAGGCGGCACAGCTGGCCGGACGCATGCAGAACTTTCATCCTGTATTATTTCGGGTGTTGACAGCGTGCTACGAAGCAGCCCCAACGGGCAATTTGCTGACGGCAATCTGCAGATTACTGATAGAAGGAAGAAAAGGGGAAAAGAAATATGCCAGATGGTTTGCCCTTGGTGTGATGCAGGATGTCCGAATTACCGGTTTATATGAATATTTTGTAGAAACAGCGGATCATCTGGATGCCGGAGAACTTCCAAAAGCAATCAGATTATATTTTGTATACCATAATACACTGGACACAACACGTAAGGCTTCTATTTATGCAGCAATTATCCATAACCGTGAACAGGATGAGGAAAGCTATGCCAGCTATCGGAAGGTGATGGAATTGTTCATGGAGGAACAACTGGCAGAAGGAAAGATCAGCCGGGATCTGGCTCTTTTATATGAGACTCTTCTGGAAGAAGAAGTCATGAACGAAAAACTGGCAGCAGGGCTGGAGAAGGCATTGTTTACTTACGAAGTAACCTGTGATATGCCGGGACTGCGTCAGCTGATCGTGATCCATAAGGCTCTGGAGCAGGAGCAGCAGGTGGCGCTGCAGGATGGCAAAGCACTGGTGCAGATACTAAATAGCGAGCATGTCCTGCTGGCAGAAGACCGGGAAGGACAGAGATATGCGGCAGAACCATTCTGTCATAAGAAAAAGCTTCTGGAGAGTGAAAAACTGGAAACCTTGTGCAGGAATTATCTGCCGTCCAGAGAACGGTTCCTGATACATGATTGTATGACAGGAGAAAAGGAATTCCCTGTAGATGGAAGTCAGATGGCAAACTATTTGCAGCTTATGAATCTGAAGCAGATCAAGGCAGTTTATCGCAGAGAATTGCAGGAGAAGCTTTTGGACTGGTTTGCAGCGCATCCAGATCATCCGGAGGCAGAGCATTTTCTGCAGCAGATAGATTGCTGTGAGATGGCCGAAGAACATATGGGAGAGATGGCGAAGCTACTGGCAGGACTGGATCACTACCAGGAATTGTATGATCTGGTCAGCATCTATGGAATGGAGAAAGTGGATCTTTCCATTCTGGTGCATATGTGCAGTACACTGCTGACAGAGGAAGACAGAGAAGAAGACAAGATGCTGCTGGCTGTCTGTGTCTGCTGCTTTGAACAAAAGCTCTATGATGAGAAAATGCTTGCGTTTCTGATGAAGCATTATGAGGGTTCACTGGAATTGATGAAGAAGATCTGGTATGCAGGAAGAACATTTCGACTGTCTTCTTTTGAACTGGAAGAACGGATACTGATCTTACTGCTGTTTCTGATGGAGGGCTCGGAAGAAACGGAACCGATCTTTGATTCTTATGAGAAAAAGATGGGAAAATCATGGATCTGCCGTGCCTATGTTACCTGGATGGCTTATGAATCCTTTGTGAGAGAAAAGAAGACAGACTGGTGTGTATTTGCATATATGGAACAGAATATGCTGGGCGTAGTGGGAACACCGGATATCTGCAAGCTGGCGCTGTTGAAGCGTTATACCGAGCGCAAGGAGAAAAGTGCAGGGCAGCAGGAATGGATGCGCTATTTCCTGAAAAGATATCTGGAGATGGGAATGCGGTTTGCATTTATGATGAAGCTGCCAAAGAAGATTCGGGAACAATATCATCTGTATGATAAGTATATCCTGGAATATCGATGCAGGCCGCAGGCCAATGTTACACTGCATTACAGCTATCAGGGACAGCCGGAAAAGAGTGTCCGTATGGAGGAGGCATTCGAGGGTATCTATACGAAAGAATTTACGATGTTTTATAAAGACACACTGGAATGGTATTTCACCATAGAAGAAGCAGAAAATGTGACCGAGACTGTCCGGCAGTTCTATACTTTCCAGGGACCGTTATCCCAGCATGGCGTGACCCGTTATGATCTGATTAACCAGATGATACAGGCCGATGAGAGTGGGGAAGAAGCAAAGTATCAGGAATTGGATGCAAGGTATGCCGGAATGCAGTACCTGGTGGAAGAAATTTTCAGATTGAATTAAACAGGAGCGAAACATGAGAAGAACAATCATAGGACTGGATCTCGAAAAGGAACATTCACAGATTTCTTATTACAGTGAACGAACCGGAGAACCGGAATCGGTCAGCATTGCAGAAAATCAGGATAAATATCTGATTCCTACCCCAGATGGACTGTTGGCAGAGAATGGGAAGAAACAGACCGACGAACTGGCAGATTTTATAAAAAAATGCCTGAGATATCTGAATCCTGCGATGGAGATGTCAGAAGTGTATATGATGGTAACAATGCGGGAAATACGCCAGCCATGGATTTTCCGTATTCGCAGCGCAGCAGAAAAACTGGGAATTCCAGGAGAAAATCTTTTTCTGCAAAGTTATCGGGAGAGTTTTTTCTATTATGTACTGAATCAGAAAAAAGAACTGTGGTATCGCGCATCTGCTTTATTCGAATATAATCAGTCTCATATTTCTTCCTGGCTGATGAAGACAGACAGCAGAACAAAGCCTGCTCTGGTGCGTGTCCTGCCAGGAGAAAAAGTGGAACTGGGCTATCCTTCCGGACGAAGCAGTGAAGAATGGGACACCAGAAGAGACCAGAAGTTTTTGGAGCTGATTCAGAATACTTTTCGGGAAGAAGTGGTGTCGTCCACTTTTCTGATCGGAGACAGTTTTGACAAGACCTGGGCTGTGGAGTCTCTGCAATATCTGTGCAGAAAACGCCATGTTTTTCAGGGAAGAAATCTGTATACAAAAGGGGCATGTTATGCCATGTGCAGAAGACTGCACATCGGAAAGGATCTGGACAATTATTTGTATGCCAGTGAAGATATGGTGGAATACAATATCGGTATGCAGATGGATATCAGAGGGCAAAATACAGATTATATGTTGATCAGTGCGGGAATTAACTGGTATGAAGCACAGTGCAGCTGTGAGATTCTTCTGAAAGAGGGCAAAGAACTGGTGCTGTATGCACGTTCGCTGCGAGGCGGAGATGCGTCAAGCTTCAGTATTAAACTGGATGGTCTGCCAGACCGGCCGCCTAAGACGACCAGACTGCGCCTGCAGCTGGAATTTGAATCAGCAACAACCTGCAGAGTCAGAATAAAAGATCTGGGATTTGGAGAGTTCTTCCCGTCTTCTGGACTGACCTGGGAGAGTGTCCTGAATATGGAGTAGTGCCGGAAGGTGTGAGAAAGGAGCCTGACAAAAATGAGTGGATATTATCTATGCAGAACAGAATGTGCCGTGAGACCATTCTACATAGAGAGCATCGGAAGGAACATATACTCGCTGGAAGAATTGTGTTATTATTTCAGCCATTATGTATATCTGATTGATGAATCTGTGGTAAATGTAACCCTGTGCAGATGGATTGGAACAGAACTTGGGCTGGTGAAACTGCAGAATCGTCTGCTTCGTGCACTGGAACGGGAGACTTATACGGAGTTTTTGTCTCCGATTTTTCAGGAATGTGGATATCTGGATAAGCAGGAATTTCGTCTTTTTCAGGAGCAGTTCACAGAGATCCTCACAGAGCCGGAAGAAGTCAGAAGAAAAATGAAAGCGGATTACCTGGTGGAATTTGGTCGCTATGTGATTGCGTTAAGAGAATACGAAAAGATCACACAGCAGCAGAAAAACGGAAAGATGGGAATGCAGTTTTATGCAGCAGTACTGGAAAATATGGCTGCAGCCTATGCACATCTGTTTGAGTTTGAAGAAGCGGCGGACTGCCTGTGGAATTCTTACCAGGTGATGAAGTCCAAAAAAGTATATGAAAAATACCTGCGGATCCTGCCTCTGTTCCTGTCAGAGAAACAGTATCAGCAAAGGCTGACCCAGATCCGGGCAGACCGAAGTGACGCTATGGAATTGTGGGAAGATACCCGGGCACTGATACAGGAAGGCATGGAGATGACTGAAAAAGAAAAGGCACAAAAAGAAGGCGCAGAGAAAGAAATTCAGAGCAGAAAAGATGAATATCTCAGGAATACTGCTTTTGGAATGTGAAATTATGGCTTGTATTTTGAAAATTCATAAGTTATAGTAGGTTGGAAAGTAACTATTCAGCGAGGAGATGTCTTATGAAAAAACCAGGGGTCCATCAGCAGATGGAAGTAGAAGAAAAGCTGCGTGAAGAATGTGGCGTATTTGGGATGTATGACTTGGATGGAAAAGATGTAGCGGCATCGATTTACTATGGACTGTTTGCACTGCAGCACCGTGGACAGGAAAGCTGTGGTATCGCAGTCAGTGAAACCAATGGTCCGAAAGGAAAGGTAACCTCCTATAAGGGAATGGGGCTGGTGAATGAGGTATTTACCGGTGATGAGCTGGAACGGATGAAGGGAGATATCGGAGTGGGACATGTCCGGTATTCTACTGCAGGAGCAAGTACCCGGGAGAATGCACAGCCATTGGTTTTAAACTATGTAAAAGGCACGCTTGCACTTGCTCATAATGGAAATTTGATCAATGCGCCGGAACTGAGAAAAGAACTTGCCTACTCCGGTGCGATTTTCCAGACAACCATTGATTCAGAAGTTGTGGCATATCATATTGCACGGGAACGTGTGAAGACGAAAAATGTAGAGAGCGCTGTGCTCAATGCCATGAAGAAGATCAGGGGAGCCTATTCACTGGTGATTATGTCACCGAGAAAGCTGATTGGAGCAAGAGACCCTTACGGATTTAAACCGCTTTGTATCGGAAGAAGAGATAATGCTTATATTATCACTTCTGAGACCTGCGCTCTGGAGACTCTGGGAGCAGAATATATCCGAGATGTTGAACCGGGGGAAGTGGTAACCATTACCAAAGACGGCATTAAGTCGGATACCTCCATGTGTCTGCCAAAGGAACAGCAGGCACGCTGTATTTTTGAATATATCTATTTTGCAAGACCGGACAGCCATATCGATGGTGTCAGCGTGTATGGATCCAGGATCAAGGCAGGAAGATTCCTTGCCATGGATTCACCGGTGGAAGCAGATATTGTAGTAGGAGTACCAGAGTCTGGTAATGCAGCAGCCATGGGCTATGCAATGGAATCTGGCATTCCATATGGAACAGCATTTGTGAAAAACAGTTATGTGGGACGAACCTTTATTAAGCCGAAGCAGAGTACCAGAGAGTCCAGTGTAAAGATTAAACTGAATGTACTCAGAGAAGCAGTTGCAGGGAAGAGAGTCATTATGATAGATGATTCCATCGTCCGTGGAACGACCAGCGACCGTATTGTAAAGATGCTCAGGGATGCGGGAGCCAGAGAGGTACATATGCGCGTCAGCTCACCGCCATTTCTGTGGCCATGCTATTTCGGTACCGATGTACCGGCGAGAGAGCAGCTGATTGCCTATAATCGTTCAGTGGAAGAGATTCGGCAGATGATCGGTGCAGACAGTCTTGGATATCTGCAGATTGACCGGCTGAAAGAACTGGTAAATGGTCTGGATATCTGCCAGGGCTGTTTTACAGGAAAGTATCCGATGGAACCGCCAGAGGATGATATTCGTGGAGAATATGAAAAATAAAGGCCGGTGAAACGGCAGAAGCTAATACCAATATTATACAAGAACAGATATGAAAGGATAACAAATATGAACGACAGATATCAGAGCCCATTATCAGAGAGATATGCAAGCAGGGAAATGCAGTATATTTTTTCACCTGACATGAAGTTCCGCACCTGGAGAAAGCTGTGGATTGCACTGGCAGAGACAGAAAAAGAACTGGGACTGAACATTACACAGGAACAGATCGATGAACTGAAGACCCATGCAGAAGATATTAACTATGATGTGGCAAAAGAAAGAGAAAAGATTGTCCGCCATGACGTAATGTCTCATGTATACGCATATGGCGTGCAGTGTCCAAAGGCAAAGGGAATTATTCATCTGGGCGCAACTTCCTGCTATGTAGGAGATAATACAGATATTATCGTGATGTCAGAGGCTTTGAAGCTGGTTCGCAAAAAGCTGGTGAATGTTATTGCGGAGCTGGCAAAATTTGCCGATACCTACAAGAATCAGCCAACACTGGCATTTACTCATTTCCAGCCGGCACAGCCGACAACAGTTGGAAAGAGAGCGACCCTGTGGCTGCAGGAATTTCTGATGGATCTTGAGGATCTGACTTATGTACAGGGAACCTTAAAGCTTCTGGGAAGCAAGGGAACCACAGGAACACAGGCCAGCTTCCTGGAACTGTTTGAAGGAGATCAGGAAACTATCGATAAGATTGATCCGATGATTGCAAAGAAGATGGGATTTGAAGCTTGCTATCCGGTATCTGGACAGACTTATTCCAGAAAAGTGGACACCAGAGTCCTGAATATCCTGGCAGGTATTGCAGCAAGTGCCCATAAAATGTCTAATGATATCCGTCTTCTGCAGCATTTAAAAGAAGTGGAAGAACCATTTGAAAAGACGCAGATTGGTTCCTCAGCCATGGCTTATAAGAGAAATCCGATGAGAAGTGAACGGATTGCTTCTCTGTCCCGCTATGTACTGTGTGATGCTTTGAATCCGGCGATTACATCTGCTACCCAGTGGTTTGAACGGACACTGGATGATTCTGCCAACAAGAGACTGTCCATTCCAGAAGGATTCCTTGCTATTGACGGTATTCTGGATCTTTGCCTGAATGTAGTAGATGGTCTGGTGGTATATCCAAAGGTAATTGAGAAACATATGATGGCAGAACTGCCATTTATGGCAACTGAGAATATTATGATGGATGCAGTGAAGGCAGGTGGAGACAGACAGGAACTTCATGAAAGAATCCGTGAACTGTCTATGGAAGCAGGAAAGACTGTCAAGGTAGAAGGCAAAGATAACAATCTGCTGGAACTGATTGCAGCAGATCCGGCATTCAATCTTACTCTGGAAGACCTGAAGAAGTCTATGGATCCATCCAAATATGTGGGAAGAGCACCACGCCAGGTGGATGTCTTCTTAAGAGATGTGGTAAATCCGGTACTGGAAGCCAATAAAGAAGTACTGGGAATGAAAGCTGAAATTAATGTGTAATACCAGGATTGGGGGAGTGCATAGCACGGAGCAATCCGCAGGGTATCAAAAAAAGGGGTGTACAATCAGTACACGATAGGTTATAATATCCATGTGTATGTGTCCTGTGCAGGATCATGAACGGAGCATATACACTGATGATACAAGTAACGTGATTATGTAGACTGCCTGGGACGTATCTGTTCCGGGTAGTTAGCAATGTTTAAACGGAGGAAATTATGGTACAGGCAGTAGTTGGAGCAAACTGGGGAGATGAAGGTAAGGGAAAGATCACAGATATGCTTGCTGAAGAAGCGGATATTATTGTACGTTTCCAGGGTGGCGCAAATGCCGGACATACGATCGTGAACGATTATGGTAAGTTCGCATTACACACATTACCGTCAGGTGTTTTCTACAATCACACAACCAGCATTATTGGAAATGGTGTGGCCCTGAACATTCCTGTTTTGTTCAATGAAGTAAAGAGTATTGTGGATCGTGGTGTTCCAATGCCAAAGATTCTGGTATCTGACAGAGCACAGATGGTGATGTCTTATCACATTTTATTTGATCAGTACGAAGAAGAACGTCTGGGTGGTAAGTCTTTTGGTTCCACAAAATCAGGAATTGCCCCATTTTATTCAGATAAATATGCAAAAATCGGTTTCCAGGTAAGCGAACTGTTCGATGAAGATCTGTTAAAAGAGAAAGTAGTTCGTATCTGTGAACAGAAGAATGTAACTTTGAAGCATCTTTATCATAAGCCGGAACTGAAGCCGGAAGATTTACTGGAAGAACTGCATAATTATAAGAAGATGGTAGAGCCGTTCGTATGTGATACATCTGCATACCTGTGGAATGCGATTAAGGAAGGTAAGAAGATTCTGCTGGAAGGCCAGCTGGGATCTCTGAAAGATCCGGATCATGGTATTTATCCAATGGTTACATCATCCTCTACACTGGCAGCATATGGCGCGATCGGTGCAGGTATTCCACCATATGAGATTAAGAAGATTGTGACTGTAGTAAAGGCATACTCCAGTGCAGTTGGGGCAGGTGCATTTGTCAGCGAGATCTTCGGTGATGAAGCCGATGAACTGCGTAAGAGAGGTGGAGATGGCGGAGAATTCGGAGCAACCACAGGGCGTCCAAGACGTATGGGATGGTTTGACTGTGTTGCATCAAAGTATGGCTGCCGTATTCAGGGAACAACCGACGTGGCATTTACCGTATTGGATGTACTTGGCTATCTGGATGAGATCCCTGTTTGTGTTGGTTACGAGATTGATGGAGAAGTGACCACTGATTTCCCTACTACAGCGAAGCTGGAAAAAGCAAAACCAGTTCTGAAAAAGCTTCCGGGATGGAAGACGGATATTCGTGGCATTAAGAACTACGAAGATCTTCCAGAAAACTGCAGAAAATATATCGAGTTCATCGAAGAACAGATCGGATTCCCTATCACTATGGTATCCAATGGTCCTGGAAGACATGATATCATCTATAGAAATGTAAAATAATACAGAGCACAGACTCTGAGAAAAGAAAAGTCGATTTGCAGATTTGCAAATCGACTTTTTGGTCTATTTTTCAGAAGATTCCTCGTTGTGAGAGTTTTTATTCAGGACCTTGTAAATCCACAGATAAATGTACAACAAACAAGGCAGAACAACGGTCAGGCCAATGCAGGCTTTGAATACAGAGAAAGCCCACGGGCTGTCAATCAGCGCAAAAATAAGAGCTGCAGCATAAAGAGCTACCAGAATGAACACAGTAACCAGAGCCAGTAGACGTTTCATTTTTTTCATTCGATGCGTTCCTCCTCCGGCAATTCATGAAGAAAACGGTCAATGGATAGTACTTCCGCTTTATTCTCAGGAACAATAACAAAACTTTGTACCTCCGGAGCCTCAAAACCCTTCAGAGGAATCGAAACCAGAGAACCATTATCCAGATAAGACTGCACGAGACTTCTAGGCAGAAAAGTATAACCGATTCCTTCCATGAGATAATGCGGAAGATGGGTCAGCTTATCAATCTCAAAAGAGAAAGAAAAATTCTTCGGAAACAGGTCACGGATAAAAGTGCCATTATCGTGTACCATAAAATCACAGTACAGATAACCGATCTCAGACAGCTGGTTCTGTGTGATGCCGTCCATATATTCCTGATGTACCGGGGAAGTAACCAGAAGCAGCTCATCTGACATAAAAGGCTTGCAGATAAAGCCGGACTTCTTCAGAGGTACATAAGAAAAGGCGACATCTACTGTGCCATCCTGAAGCATACGAAGGAGTGGACCAGAATGATCCACAATTACTTTTACGGATATATCTTTATGATTTTTAACAAACGCAGTAATCGGATCAATGAGATAGCAGTCATATACAGTATTTACTGTTCCGATACGAAGATTCTCGGAAAAAGTATGAAGCATACTTAATTCTTCGATGGCAGATGCTTCAAGAGCAACAATTCGTTTGGCGTAAGCAAGAAAATGCTGTCCCTCTTCGGTCAGTTCTACATTTTTGCGATTGCGGATGAAAAGCTTTTTGCCCAGCTCTTTTTCCAGCTCCATAATACGGTTGGTTACAGTAGACTGAACGATAAAGTAACGGTCAGCAGTCTGGGTAAAATTCTTCAGTTCGGAAAGCGTGATAAATGTCTTTAAATTTTCTATATTCATGGGCCCCTCTTATCGAAATCGTAAATAAACGTTTTTATAAAATTCATTATACAAATTTTACAGCCATCATTATAATAAGTCAATAGAGAGTTGAATTTTCAAGGAGGATTATGACGAATGAATAAGATATATACCAAAGTAACGGATCAGATGAATTTCTGGGAAGGTCAGGATCCAGTGGCTTTGGCTGAAAAGTACGGTACCCCATTATATGTAACCAATGAGAGAATTTTAAGACAACGCTGCCGTGATTTGAAGAACCTGGTAACTTATCCGAACTTTGTAGTAGATTATTCAGCAAAGGCAAATTGCGGACTGGCATTTCTGCAGGTAGTCAGGTCAGAGGGCCTGGAAGTAGATGCCATGTCTCCTGGCGAGATCTATATAGAAAAGAAAGCAGGATTTGGTGCAGATCAGATCTTCTATATCTGCAACAATGTATCGGCCGAAGAGATGGAATATGCGGTGAAAGAAGGAGTTGTCATCAGTGTAGATTCTCTGAGCCAGCTGGAACAGTTTGGACAGATTGCACCGGGACATGAAGTGGCAGTTCGTTTTAACCCGGGAGTGGGGGCAGGTCATCACGAAAAGGTAGTAACAGCCGGAAAGAAGACAAAGTTTGGTATTGAACCAAAGTATATTCCGCAGGTCAAGGAACTCCTTGAAAAATATGATTTAAAACTGATCGGTATCAATCAGCATATTGGTTCGCTGTTTATGACAGGAGAGGCATTTGTTGCCAGCATCGCAGCTTTATTTGAGATCGCCAAACAGTTTAAAGGCCTTCGGTTTGTTGATATGGGCGGTGGATTTGGTATTCCATATAAGAAAGAATTTGATGAGGCGCCACTGGATCTGAAAGAACTGGGACAGACCATTGATAAGGCACTGTACAAGTTCGCAGAGGAATATGGAGAACAGATTACTCTTCGTATTGAACCGGGGCGCTATATTTCAGCAGAGAGTAATGTGATCCTGTCTACAGTGCACTCAGTAAAGCACAACCATGAGAAGAAGTTTGTAGGGTGTGACTGCGGATTCAATGTACTTCAGAGACCGATCATGTATGATTCTTATCATGGGGTAGAAGTATACCGTGGAACAGAGGAACCGTCTGAGCAGACAGAGACTGTGACCATTGTCGGAAATATCTGCGAAAGCGGAGACATTCTGGCAAAAGACAGAGATCTTCCTGAGATAAAAAAAGGAGATGTTCTTGGCATTCTGGATGCAGGCGCATATGGATTTACCATGGCTTCCAACTACAACAATCGTCTGCGCCCGGCAGAGATTATGATTCGGGAAAATGGACAGGTAGTACTTACCAGAGAAAGAGAAGTGCTGGAGGATCTGATGAGACATGTGATTCCTCTGGAAGAAGTATAAGGAATCTTGGGTATGGAATAACGGTGTACAATACCAGCAAATTGTGGTATTATTTCCTAAAACCTGCAAGTGGGAGGAAAAGAAATGAAGCTGATGTTTGCGTCTGATATACATGGATCAGCCTATTACTGTGAGAAGATGCTGGAGTGTTATCGCAGGGAACAGGCCGAGCGACTGTGGATTCTGGGCGATATTCTGTATCATGGACCAAGAAATGATCTGCCAGAGGAATATGCACCGAAAAAAGTCATTGCCATGCTTAATGAAATCAAAGAAGAAATCTGTGCGGTACGGGGAAACTGTGATACAGAAGTGGATCAGATGGTACTGGAGTTCCCGATCCTGGCTGACTATAGTCTGCTGGCTGTGGATGGATTAAGATTGTATGCGACACATGGACATGTATACAATGAACAGCATATGTTACCACTGATGCCTGGGGATATTCTGATTCATGGACATACTCATATTTATGAAGCAAAGAAGTCAGGAAAACACATGATTCTGAATCCAGGATCGGTATCTATTCCAAAGGGCGGTAATCCGCCAACATATGCCATTTTGGAAGATGGAGTATTTTCCATCAAAGATCTGGATGGACAGGTGTTAAAGGGGATAGAATTATAGAATACGAAATTATAGAGAAAAAGGCTCCGTTTGGGAGCCTTTTTGCGTGGTATTATTCGTGATTAATTCCTGTACAGTAATGGGTATCGTATTCTACACCCTTCTGATAGGTATTGCCACAAAGCGGGCAGGTAATGTAATCAGAAGTGCCAGAAGTCTCTGCGCTGATATGTGAATTATAGCTTCCATCGGAGATGGAAAACCATTGTCCACAATATGGGCACTGTGCAGAATCACTGCTGGAGGATGGGGATTCGGTAGACGGTGTAGTCTGCGTGTTGGAAGAAGCCATATAATCTGCCCATGCCTTTTCCTGTGCGACATGATCAGCATAGATCGTGCTGCCTTCACCATCGGAAGCAAGAGAGATCTGCTGATAACAGTATGGACACATCTGTGTTCCGGCAGAAGAATCTGTCTGATTGGTCTTTGTCTGACTTTCAGAGGTTTGTGTTTTGGAAGAACCATTCACAGTAGACGGCTTCACGGTTGTTTTATCGGTGGAAGAGGTGTCCTTCTTCGTGCCAGACTGAGTAGAAGCTTTCTTCTCTATACTTTTTTGTGTCTCGGACTGTTTCTGTGTTTCTTTTTCGGTTTTCTTTTCTGTTTGCTTTTCTGTTTCACTGATAGTTTCGCTCTCTGATTCTGTTTCTGCCACCCTGGAGCGACAGCCGCTGAAAGCAAACATCATAGAAAAAGCAAGAATATAAAGTAAAAGTACTTTTTTCTTCATATACATCAACTCCTAGTATAATAATGATGTAGTCAATGAAGACTACTTGATTAACAAGTTTCTATAAATCAGATAACAGAAGAGGGTGTTCTTCCTTCA
>NZ_JAOQKE010000027.1:0-34472 GCF_025567005.1 Muricoprocola aceti | reverse complement strand
CGAGTTTAGCTACACGGCTCACTGGCGATTACCGTGACCGGACTTACACCGGCAAGTGTGGTCCAGCTTCGCTGGACACACGGCAAAACAAAAGGCACCAACTTTTTACGGTTGATGCCCTTTGGCTTGCACATTATTTAATTTTTGAAAAAACATTCTGGTCTATATTGTTCTAATAATGCATGATTCTTATTTGAGAAATTGATGCCCCACTCAGGTTTATCATAATTCCTGTCTACAAGAACAGCATTCGGGTTCTTCCAAGCTGTCGCTGGAATTACATATATTTCCGGCAGTTCATTTTCTATAAAATGCAAAAAACAAACAAGATGCCTATCATCCATTACCAGCTTATCTTTTTTTATAAACACGTATTTTCCTTTGAACATTGATTTCACTTGCACTTCATAGAAAATACCGGTCTTTATATCTCTGGCAATAAAGTCTACACCATGATCATCCACTTCAGATGTATATACATCGAATCCGTAAGAAGCAAATTCCATTTTCGCATAATATTCCCCAAACTGACCAAGTTGCATATGATTCAGACCTGACCATTTCTTACTCGGCATTGTGGTAACCTCCTACATTATTCCATGCTTCATAATAATATCTTCAATAAAACGTGCAGTTTTTATTTTTCCATAATATTCAAAAGGATCAACTGCAATATCCTGGTTATCATGCAGTTGCCATGCAAATGGCACTCCCTGTGAATCTTCTTTCAGCCATGGATCATAAATAGTTTCTTTTTTAAATTTAAACGAAACATAATCTGCTGGATTATAATATCCGTTACTGTGATGTAATTCGTCAAGCTGCCTTATCGCCAGTTCCTCCGCTCTGGAAATATGACTTTGTACCATTTCTGCTACTTCGTTCGATTTTATGACCAACTACTTTTCCATATTGACGTCCATCTAAGGTTGTCCATTCTCTACGTCCATTTGCAGAACGACCACCTACAATAACTGCAGCTGCAGACGGACTATCGAAAACATAATCCTGAGTAAATACACCGTCTACGATAATTCCATTATCAATTAGATTCTTCCTAATTTCTATATATGAAGATTGACAACTTGGAGTAGTATCTCTAGCGATAGTACTGCCTGCCTTTACTATGAAACTCCCATCGTTCCCAACACAACCCGAAGCATTACAGCCACGAATAGCTAAATGAAACATTATTTCTTCATCATCATTTAATTCTTCTGATGGATCAATTTTTAAATCCCATTTTTCAGAAAATAATGCCAACAATGTCTTTTGACGTTCAGATACAACCTCTGGAGTCCAAGAATCTTCGTTCACAACCTGTGTAGTTAAAGTATAGGATGTAATTCCACCTTTGTTCTGGAAATAGCTCTTTTTCTTCGTGGCAAAATCATAATTCTGTGCTGCTGAATTATGCTTTCTGGTTAAAGGTACCAGATTAGCAATTCGATTTAACCAAAAGGCTCGTTCGTCCTGATCAGGCCACAGTTGATCCCATTCACTGCCTTTTTCAGGATTCTGAGGAAGAACATGTTCAATAGTAAACAGCTTTACATCATATTTTGCACCACCATCCGAAACAAATGAATCCAAACGTTGGATAATATAATTACGTCTACGTGAAGGCATTCCATAATGGAAAAACCTGTTCTCCCTGACATATACTACTCGTTGATACAAACCCTGCTTGAATTCCTGTTCCTTTAATATATCTTGCCGCTACAAAATACCATGCAGCAACATAATCAAGATTTTTTGAATAATTTTTATATTTCTTGGGATCACCTGATTCTGTTTCCACTATGTTTACCATTTCAGCTTTTTGTTCTTTTGACATTGTTCTTGCACCATTAAAAGGCGGATTACCCATAATATAATTTAACTCATAATTTGGAACAACGTCATTCCAATCCAATTTCAGAGAATTGTCTTCTATGATATACGCATTAGTTTCTAATGGCAAATAGCTAATATTCATATGAACAATTGCTTTTGTTTCTTCCAGCATTTGACTTTCAGCTATCCACAATGCCGCTTTAGCAACTGTTACTGCAAAATCATTTATTTCTATTCCATAAAAATGAGAAATTGAAACCTTGATAGGATTCATTGTATTTAAATCTGTTAATGATATTTGTCCTGCAAATGCATCTTTCTGATATTCATATTTTTCTTTAATAACAGCATTTTCCAAACGTCTGATAGATAAGTATGTTTCTGTCAAAAAATTACCTGATCCGCAAGCAGGATCTAAAAATTTCAAACTGGCCAATTTATCCTGAAAAGCATCTAAATATTTCATCTTATTTGCATACGGAATAGGGTTAATCGATCCATCTTTTTTTCGCGTTTGCATGTTCTTCAATTCCTCAAATTCTTGCTTTAAATCATCAAGAAAAAGTGGATCAATAACCTTATGAATATTTTCAATGCTTGTATAATGCATACCACCAGAACGTCTTGTTTCTGGATTTAATGTACTCTCGAACACAGCTCCAAAAATTGTCGGACTAATATTTTGCCATTCAAAATTTGAACTATCTAACAAAAGATGAAGTAACTCATCTGTAAATGGTGGTATCTCAACATTTTCATCTTCAAACAAACCTCCATTTACATATGGAAAAGACGCTAATATCGGATCATCATCTTTGAGATATTTATCACGTTCCTCTTCCTTCTGATTTAGAATTCTAAATAAATCTCTTAATGCTTTTCGTGCAGTTTGTGCATTAAATTGTTCCATATAAGTATGGAATAAATTCTTTATACCGAATATACCCGCATCTTCGGCATAAAGGCAAAAAACGATGCGAACGCACAGTTTATTCAAACTTCTTAATGTCTCCGGATCATCTGGCGTTTCATATTGTTTAATGAAAGCATCATATAATTTACCAACAATAATACCTGCGTCTTTAGAAATCTGGACTTCTTGACTAATTTTAACTGTTTCTTGATCAACAAGAAATTCCAACATATCATATTTTGACTGTAAATCTGATATATTTATTTTGGTTGGTTCTGGCACCCTCATATCCATGTCATAGATCCATATTTCAGCGAAATTTGATGTTACAATCCATCTAGCTTTTTCTGTATAAGGCAAATTGTCATTATACCTCTTTGCCTGCTCATATGGTGTTAATTCAATTCCACCTGATTGCAGAATCTTCTTATCTAACGAAACTCCCAAACTCTTTTGTTCTATTAAAACCTTTGTTTCCGGAATATATGCATCTATTCTTTTTGTATTGCCATCAATTATAACTTTCTTTTGAAATTCAATATGATCCGTGGCATTTTCTACTGCCATAAGCCTTGTAAGAATATCTATCCAATAAGAACGGTCATCTTCATCTTCTTTACCTTTGTTTACCCATTTTTGAAAAAACTGTCTTGCAGCTTCTCTTTTCTCTGAAACTGTCATAGGTATCCTCCATTCATTTTCTTATTACGTATCCAGTTTAATAAAACAAATTAATTATCTTTAAAACTCATGATCTCATCTATTGTACAATTCAACGCCATACATATCTTTTCAACAGACTGCATGGAAATATATTCGTTTCTTCCCAACTTGGCGAGAATATTCCCGCTGATTCCCGAACGATGCTGTAATTCAATTTTTTTCATATTCTTTTTAGCCAACAGTTCCCACAGTCTTTCATAACATACTGCCATGTCTGTACCTCCATGTATAACTATACAAATTGTATCACGTTTTCATTAGATTGAATACCTCAAAGATTTTGATTTTCCATATTTCAGCTGCCGGAAGAAGCTGCATAATAACAGCCTCCTCCGTTACTTAACATTTACTCAAAAGGAAGTTCTTCTCCCTCCGGCACATTCATAAATCCATCACTGTCTGTTGTAGCTTTTCCTTCCCCTGTGTCGGCTCCTGTCTCTGCTTCATTTTTTGCTTTCGGACTGTCTGCAAATTCATGTTCTTCCACAATCACATCGGTAGTATAAACTGTTTTTCCATCTTTGTCCTTATAACTTCCGGTACTGATCCTGCCAAGTACAGCAACTTTCATTCCCTTCCGAAGATATTTCTGGGCGAACTCTGCACCTTTTCCAAATACTACGCAAGAAATAAAATCAGCTTCCTGCTCACCGTCCTTCTTATATCTGCGGTTAACTGCCAATGTATATCTGGCAACTGCCATGTCGTTATCCTTTCCTCCGTATTTGATCTCGGGGTTTCTTGTCAGACGTCCCATTAAAATCACTCTGTTCATCCTGTTTTCCTCCATTTTCTTAATCATTCTTTACGCTGCGAAATCATCGCCCCACCGCATCGGTGTCAGTACAAATGCTCCTGCCGGATCATCGTCCGGGCTGAAAAAATCTTTGATGTCGAAGTACATCTGGTCATAGCCTTCTGCCACACCATCCTGATTGATATACTTGCTGAGATTGAAAATACATTTCTTCACTTCAAAATCAGTAGCCAGTGCAGCCACATAACGGAGTCTTTTAGTTGTAAACTCCAGATTCGGGCATCCAAAACAGTACAGCAACATCATCTGGTTGATATTCAGATTCTTCATTCTGCCTCACCTCCTCTCGCTGGATTATCTATAAAAAAAGAGCATCAACCTTTATGTCGGCTCATGCTCTTTCTTTTCATTCTTACATTTTAATATTCATCAGGTTATGAAACTGACCGGATTATCTTTTTTACGATTTTATTCAACCGGATTCCGTCTTGAAGTCCCAGCCGGTAGAAGAAAATCTCACTTTCTGCCCCGCTGTCAAAAATAGCGTCACAGTATTCCCGGACTGCCTGTTGTTTATCCTCTGGAAGCGATGCCACCGCTTCCTCATATTTCTTTTCTACATCATCTTCTGTATCTGGTTCTTTCCCGGCTTTCATCTTGCTGAACGCACTCTGCATCCGTTCCTGAATGATATTGTCCACAAATTCCTTTAATGCTTCCTCTTTCATCCTCATACATCCCTTTCTATCTCACACACCAGACGCTCATAATCCAGAAATCCCCGGATATACATTTCCCGGCTGATATAGGCTTCTACTGCGTGTCTTGCTGATACGATCCGGTCAATAATCGTCCAGAACTCATGCCCGTATTTTTCTATATATGGCTTCAATTCATCCATCGTTTTCTCGCATTCCCCTTCCAGTTCGATCAGCTCCGGGTCAATCCGTAAATATGCCTCCAGCCTGATTTCATTCCAGTCGAAGTAGCTTTCCACTAATTCTCTTTTCATAATCGTGTTCCTTTCTATCCTCTTCTTACGTAAAAGAGCGAATCCATTCTTCCAAAAAGATGATTCCCATAATCACAATTTCAACCGTACATGGCAGGAGATAGAACAGGAATCCAGCCAATATCATTTTCAGGCATTCCCCGGAATTTTCCAGACCAAAGCCATAGCTTAACAGGGCAGTCAGAAGAAAAATCCCTGCGATTACCCGGAAGATAACTGCTGATATTCCTGCAAGGAACTCCACAAACAGCCTTATTATTTTCAGAGCAACCATCACAGGCAACAACATGATTTTTAAAATAAGTCGTATGGCTTTCATCCTGTCTCTCCTTCCTATCCGGCATTTCTGTTCAAATAGTTTCGATACTTCTCAAGTACGGAATCTGTCACACCATTTTTGTAGATCTTCCGTATATCTGTGATCTCTTCATCCTTTAAGAGTTTCAGCCATTCCAGAAGGTCTCTCCGGCTGTTTGCGAAATTACAGCACCTTTGATGAAATGGAAGGTACACTCTTTGTATTTGTTTCCATAAGCGGAACAGGCAAAATTACTGTCGGAATCATAGACTTTCCCACTCTTTCTGTGCTGTGCCTCGGGACTTCGGTAACTCATCCTGCTGCCACAGTCAGCACAATATACAAGTCCGGAAAGCCGATGCTTATACGTTCCGTTGGCAACACGTTTGATCACCCTCTTTCTCAGCTTCTGTGCCTGATTCCATGTTTCTTCATCAATAATCGCATCATGGGTATTTTCAAAAACAATGAGTTCTTCCGGTCTGGCTTTTCTTCTTTTTTTTGTTTTGAAATTGTCACAGATTGTTTTCCCAAGAACCGTATGCCCCATATATTCCTGTTTGTCCAGAATACCGCTGACAGCAGTAGCATTCCATACATAAGGGTCATGGTAGCTGTGGTTCCTGCTGACTTCGCCATCCTCTGCCCGTTCCAGATATGCAGACGGTATTAGAATATGCTCCTGTGTCATAACATCTGCGATCTGTGCCGGTCCGTTTCCTTCGATTGCAAGCTGGTAAATCCTGCGGACATTTCTGGCAGCCTCCTCGTCTATAATCAGATGGTTTTTATCCTCCGGATCATGTTTGTATCCGTAGGGAATTGCACCGCTGCACCGCTTCCCGGACTTCATCCTTGACTGGAAGATCGCCTTGATCTTTTTGCTGGTATCCTTGGCATACCATTCATTCATGATATTCAGAAATGGAGTAAAGTCATTATCTGTAGGCACATCACTGTCAATGCCGTTGTTGATGGCGATAAACCGGATTCCCTTTTCTGGAAACAAAATTTCCGTATAGTAACCAACTTTCAGATAATTTCTACCCAGTCGGCTCATATCCTTTACGCAAATAGTATCAATCAGTCCTGCTTCCACATCTGCAATCATTTTCTGGAAACCCGGACGGTTAAAAGTGACACCACTATAGCCATCATCTGTATAATGCCGGATATTTTTCAGTCCTTTTGCTTCCGCATATTCCTCCAGATACTGCTTCTGGTTCGTAATACTGTTGGATTCCCCCTGCAGTTCATCATCCTTGGATAGACGTTCATAGAGGGCTGTAAGTTTGTTTTTCTGCCGGCTCATTTATTCACCTCCTTTCCTCGAAAGCCTTGAAAATACAGGCAAATAAGCGTTTTTTCGTTATGAAGAAACGTTTATTTCTCTGTACTTTATATATTAAACCCTTCGGGTCTGTAATGACCATGGAACAGTTCATCATCATAATAGAGACCTTTACGAAAAACCTTGTTTTTCCACTACCGGAACCGCCGATGACGCAGATGTTTTTATTTCTGGCAAACTTTGGGTTCTTCGGACGGCTCTCCATGGTAATGGATTCTGTTGCCGTCAGCGGAATGTTCATCCAGAAATCATCTGCCATAAATGGTTTGATGTCTTCCGCTGTTCCCCACCTGGCAGAACCATATTCCACTCCTTTTCGGAGTTTTTTTGCATCTGCCTGTTTCTGCCAGACCAGTATCTTCACAACTGCCGCAATCCCGGCTCCCACCAGAACATCCACGTAGTAAAGACTTGGCAGGAACCCGGTCAGGATCCGGTCAGCGTGTTCCATGGCATATAATAGTTTGTTTCCCATCTCTGCCCCAGGACTTGCCCGGTACAGACAGGATGCCCTGTCTGCAAACAAAAAGATGAATAGGTACGGAAGATTGGTGAGAATAAGCTTTTTCATATCCAAAGCGGACAGCGTAACTCTGGCTTTTGCTTTCAGCTTGTTGGTCATACCACCGGCAGTAAGCTTTCTCACCGGGATACCTCCTGATGCTTATTCCTGGCTTTGCCCTTCGTCTTCCCGGCAACGATACTCCTGTATGCTGCCAGACGTTTGTGGATGGAAGGACGGTTCGCCTTTTAGATCTCTTTCTGGGAAAATTCACGGAAAGCTGCGGTGATCGCATCCTGGTCACGTCCCTTAAAGAACACCATATAAACCGGCGGATCTTTGGTCTTATCCTTTTTCAGGGCATAATTGATCCCGTATTTTCTGGCATACCGTTCAAAAGACTTGATGTTCTTGGGTGTGATCTCAATATTCGTCATCCCGGCATTCTGCTTTGCCAGCTCTTTCACCGTGATTTTCCCCTGTTTCGGCTGATTTTTCTGTGCTTTCTTCTCAGCACTTTTCTGTTTCTGATGCCGTAGATATGCGGCAATCACTTTTTTCAACACATCTGCCGTCATTTTTGTGGTACGCACACAAAAAGTCACCGTTTTCTATGTTACTTCTTCCTGCATGAATTTCCCTCCTTTCAGCGTATTACTTGCTGTCCCAACCTAAGACCATTGGTATCACCCCTTTCATCAAAAAAGAACCGATCAGACTCTGATCAGACTCTGCATCCGACCGAGCTTTTCAGTTCCTTCTTCCCTCCTTTTGTCTGCCCCGCCACAATAGACAGGCACACACATCTCCAATATTCTGCTGTAAATCCGCTTATGGGCTACATCCAGCGATTCATCTTTCATATCATTCAACCCGAGATTTGTTGTGATGATGAGGGGCTTCATTTTACAGTACCTGCTGTCAATCACGTTATAGATCTGCTCCAGGGCAAACTCTGAATTACGTTCCATCCCCAGGTCATCAATAATCAGAAGCGGGTAATCCACCAGATTCTGCACAATCTGGTTTTTATCTGCCTGATAGTTTGTCATTTCATTCAGGATACGTGAGAAGTTCGTCATCATCACCCGCTCCCCCTGTTCCAGAAGGGCATTGGCAATACACCCGGCAAAGAAGCTCTTCCCAGTCCCCACCGGACCCATCAGGAGAAGCCCTACATTTTCTTTTTTCATCTTCTCCCAGTTTTTTGCATACTGCCTGGCAATGAGCATCTTATCATTTGACCCATTATCATTTTCAAATCGCCATTCCCAGAACCTCCGGTCTCTAAGTCCTACCGATTTTCTCTGGTAAAGCTCCCTCTGGGCTTCTTCCCTGCGGAGCTGCTCTTCTTTTTCTTTTCTTGCCTGAGCCTCGCAGTCACACAGGCAGCCCACTACACGGTCCCTTCCCATAAAATTAATCCTCAGCTGTTTCCCGCATACACCACACCGGAGGCATCCGTCTTCCCCAAGGAAATCAGCCACATTCCTGCTATCTGTCATAGACTCTCTCCTTCCTCAAAGTCATATCTTCCAGAACCGGTTTTCAGTTCTTCCCTTCCTGCCCAGAGAAGAAGCGTTGCGAAATGATTCTGATAGGTTTTTCCAGTGGATTTCATATAAGCTGAAAGCTGGTCAATCATCCTCTGGAAGTCATACGGATACAGTTTCCGCAGCTCCCGGTTTTCTTCCACGGAAAGCCGGACATTTCCAAACCGTCCGTACAGACAAGTGCTTTCCTTTTCCGAAGAGCGGCTCTTACTCCTGTCAGTATCATTCTTATCAGTCTTATTTATATCAGTATTATTTGTGGCAAAATTCTTGCACTCCGGACTTCCATTTTTTTGCGTTCCGGACAGCAAGTTTTTTGCATTCCGGACTGCCAGATTCTTGCGTTCCGGACAGCAAATTTCTTGCGTTCCAAAAGGATAATAAACTGCCGGTTTTACCCGGATGCGTTTTACGAAGTTCTTCACATATATCACCGATGGACGGTTGCAGCCCTGTCGGTACCGTTCGATCAGGCCGATGCCATGTACACTGTCAAGCTCCCTGAGAAGCTTTGTGACCGTTGTGTGTGACATGTGCAGCACTTTCTGAAGTTCAGCTACCGTGTAGATGATATACACATAACCGTCAGCATCCACCCAGCCATTTTTCTTTGAAAGGTTGATCCTGTCCAGCAAGATGCCATACAGAAGCTTTGCATCCGTGGACAGCCCTTCAAATTCCTTTTCTGTAAACAGTGCCTTGGGAATACGGAAAAATGAAAACTGCTCGGATTCTTCTACCCGGAAGTATTCATAATCCATTTTTTCATCCTCATTATTCCATCTCTTTGTTCTTGAACATATTCAGGTACATGTTGAACACACTCACCAGTTCCTTCAGATAGATTCGTCTGGCACCTTTGTTGCAGGCATGCATATCTTCGATCCATTCCGGGGAATTACCGCAGATCACAGCCGTTGTCTCCACGACAGCCATAAATTTCTTCATGGATTCCATCTTGTAAACATGGTTGAAATACTGGCGGATTGCCTCAATTCTATCCGGATCATTTTCCAGTAATTCAATGACACCGAAAGCCAGATCCATACCAAATTCACTGGCATCATCTTCGATTGCCTCATCATCCAGGTTACCGTTCTCATCACAGTAGCATATGAATTCCATCGGACTTAAGACTATATTGAATACTATAACAACCGACGACTACAGCGTAAGTTGCATATAATGACACCGATGGCCTTTCATGAACTTACGTTGAAAGCAGCATAAAAATACCGCCAGCCGGTTAATAGGCTGACGGAGAAAAAATTATTATTTTTCATTGTTCTCTTGACGGGTAGCACACCATAGCAAGTGGTTTATTGTTTCGGCTTTATTGATTAATTCAATTATATAACAGCTCTATTATCATTAATTCATTTTTCTTTTTACTGTATTGGTTCGAAGTCTGCTGCTCCATGCTTGCACAGCGGGCAGATGATGTCTTCTGGAAGTTCGTCTCCTTCATAGATGTATCCGCAGACTTTGCATACGAATCCTTTTTTCCCTTCTGTTTCTGGCTTTGGTTTTACATTCTGCTGATAGTAGGTGTAAGTCATGGTATCCTGATCACTCATGACACGGGCTTCCGTCACGCTGCAGATAAACATTCCGTGAGTGCCCAGATCTACGTACTGCTCTACTTTCAGAGACATAAATGCGTTGATGTATTTGTCCAGGAATACCAGTCCGTTTCCGGATCGGTTAATCTTCTGTCCTGCGAATTTGTCTGCGGTTCTTCCTGACTGGAAGCCAAACTGCTGGAATACTGAAAATGGTGCGTCTACGGACAGGCAGTTTACATTCAAGACTCCGGTCTGCTGGATCACATGATGAGAGTAATTTGCTTTATTGATGTTCACCGCTACACGATATGGATTATCCGTCAGCTGAGTAACGGTATTTACGATAAGTCCGTTATCCTTCTTTCCATCATTAGAAGTCACTACATAGAGTCCATAGCCAATGCGGAACAGTGCTGTCATGTCATTTTTGTTTGCAAGGCTGTCATCTTTGGCAATATACTCTTTGCAAAGCTCATCTGTCATGGCTTCTATCTGTTTGCGGTTTTCTTCTTTTACTGCAGACCAGATGTGTACCGTATTCTTCAGCCATTCTATTTTCTTGCATCCAGACATCATCTCTTTCATGATTTTTGCTGCCAGCGGGGCCCAGGTACCATTTTCAATAAGGCCTACCGTACGATTCTGATAATTATGCTCTGTCAGTCTGGTAATAAAATCATTCATAAACGGATAAATGCTGGCATTATAAGTGGTGGTTGCAAGGATCAGCTTAGAATAACGGAACGCATCGCTGATTGCCTGAGACATATCATCTCTTGCCAGATCATAAACCACAACCTTCGGACATCCTTTTGCTTTTAATTTATCAACAAGCAGTGTAACTGCCTGTTTGGTATGTCCATATACTGAGGTATAAGCAATCACAATACCATCTTCTTCCGGTGTGTAAGAAGACCAGGTATCATAGAGACCGATGTAATGTCCAAGATCTTCGGTAAGCACCGGACCATGCAGCGGACAGATCATCTGAATATCCAGTGTTGCTGCCACTTTCAGAAGCTTCTGTACCTGTGCGCCATATTTTCCTACGATTCCAATGAAGTATCTTCTTGCTTCATCATCCCACGGTTCTTCCACATCCAGCGCACCGAATTTTCCAAATCCATCTGCGGAAAACAGGACTTTTTCGGTACTGTCATACGTAACCATAACCTCTGGCCAATGTACCATCGGTGCAAATACAAAGGTAAGCTGATGATAGCCAAGAGACAGTGTTCCACCATTTTCCATCTCGATCTTTTTGCCTTCCAGATCCAGTTCAAAGAAGTTGTGAATCATATTCATGGCTTTCCCGGTAGCTACTACGGTCGTATCTGGATAAACTTTCAAAAAATTCGCAATATTAGCTGCATGGTCAGGTTCCATGTGCTGTACAATCAGATAATCCGGTTTACGTCCTTCCAGAACCTGCTGAATATTGTCCAGCCACTGGTGAGTAAACTCTGCATCTACGGTATCCATAACTGCAATCTTCTCATCCAGAATCACATAGGAATTGTAAGACATTCCATTTGGCACTTTATACTGTCCTTCAAACAGGTCGACATGGTGATCATTTACTCCAACATATTTAATCGTATCTGTAACTTTCATTATCATTTCCTCCACTTCTTATTTATGTTTTCTATTTTGTATCTGTAACTTTGTGTTCCTTAACTTTGTTAATATAATAACAGATGAGATTGGAAATTTCTGTTGCAAAAATCACAAAATAGTTTTTATTTTCAAAAAATGTGATATACTTTATTCAGTATCTTCAGAAATACAGTTAACTCGCCCAAAGGAGAAAACTTCTATGTCTCAGATTACACTTTTCACTGATATTCTTCCCGAAGAACAGGAAAGAATGCGTGTCTGTTTTCAGACAAAAGAGATGATTTTTCAAAATGGAGAAACGATCATGGAATACTCACATTCCATGAATGAGATCGGCCTGATTCTTTCCGGCCGTGCTGTACTATACTGCTGTGATGAAGCAGGCAATCAGTATCTGATCGATGAATTGAAAAAAGATGCAGTTTTTGGAGAACCGTTCCTTCTTCCGGCTGATTCTCAGCACTATTATGTCAATGCGGAAGAAGAAACAAAAGTCATGTTTATTGATTATAAGCATGTTATTAAGCGATGTGAGAATGCCTGTCATCATCACAGTCAGATGGTGAGCAATCTTCTGCAGATGACAGCCTTGCAGTCCCGGCAGCAGATGAATCGTATCTATGTACTGTCCAGATCTACCACACGAGAAAAGATTCTCGCCTATCTGAAAAGTCTTTCTGCTGAAGCACATAGTCAGGACTTACGACTCCCTATGTCCTATACCGCTTTGGCTCAGTATCTCAGCGTCGATCGCAGCGCCATGACAAGAGAATTAAAATGTCTGGAAAAAGAAGGCGTGTTGAAAAAAGAAGGACGGAATATTTATCTACACTAACTCCAATAATACTTCATACACTTTCTCATTCCTCATCACTACTAATACCAGTCTTTCTTTAGCCTGATTCAGTATATGAAATAGTCTTCTTACATCTGACATCTCCTGTTTTCCTACTCTTTCATATCTTAGATATCCCTTTTCATCATAATAATACCGTTCATCCAGAACCACTGCCAGCCGCTCTGCATCTCTCACTGCCATACCTTTCATCTCAGAACAGGTCAGTCTTCTCTGATACCCTTGCATATCATACCCCTGCAACAGATTTTCTGCTTCTTTTTCGTTGTTCGCATAAACCACTTCGATATGAGGATAGCTTCTGTGACATTTGTTACGTGGCAAATGTATCATACTCTGAATAAACGAAGACAATTCTGCATTAGTCCGGATACGGTTGGTCAAACGAAATGTCTGTACTTCCGGTAGACTTTTCAATATTCTGACTGCATTTTCTCCCAGTTCTTCCGGTGCTATCATATCCTCGCAGTCACTGGAAAATATCATTGGATATTCCATATTTTGTTCCAGCAAAATCTTCAATTTATCTGGAGACAATAGATGTGCTTCATCAATCAGAACTGCATGATATGTACTAAAATCCATTCCTTTTTCTATCTGATTATCTGGCAAAAAAACGATCCTGCGTAGCCGTTCATGCAACAGTTCCCATTTTTTACCATTTTCTCCGCAGTGAATCATACAAACTGACTGCCTGTTAGACAACTTCATGGCTATATCATACAAAAGCAATGTCTTTCCAGTTCCCGGTAATCCACTGAACCAGAAATACTGTCCTTCTTTTATTTTGATTTTCCTTAAAATCTGACGTTCAATATCTCTCTGCTGGGAAGTCAAAAAATACTCTTTTCTAAGAAAACGATCCGGTTCTGCCAATGGAGATATAAGATATAATTCCGCCTGAAAAAGATCTTCAATATTGCCTTCATAGTCATTGCCGTCTTTTTGCAAATCAGCACAAAGTTCTCCCCAATCCGCATCTACAATACGATCATGATTTGTCAAACGTACCAACCGATTTTGACTGCTAATATAGGTATAAGAACGAATCTGCCTGCCAAGAGCTGTCAGATAATAACGATTCTGTATCAGTTGCTTTCGGATAGCTTCCTCTGATACTGCACCACTTTTTAGTTCTATATTTACAATCTGCTCATCCGTAATCTGAAGAAGATCAAATTCTTTTCCAAGTCTCGGAATCTGAAATGAATAAAATAGACGGAGTTTGTACACCTCAGACATATGTTTTTCCAGATGATTTACCAACTCTTTCATACTGGATAATTCCCATTCTCTGATATTTAACGAATATTCCCTGCCCGATAAATGCTGCTCCATCTTCTGTAACTGTTTTATATTCTGATTTCTTGTAATTGCATAGATTGATACTGATATCATAACTTCCACCACCGTTTTGCCTTCTTATAAAACAGTTATTATACTTCTTTACTCCAACACGCTTTCCCAATGTTCACTTTCATAAGCTTCAAAACTGCCTCCCAGTACGTTACAGAGCACAAAGATCTTTATCACTATATCACTATCTGGAATAGATAGATCATCACCGGCATGGTCACTACTGACAGCAGTGTGGTCAGCACATACAGGGAACTGGAATGCGCCGCATCACTGTCATACAGCTGTGCCATTGATGTCACCGCAGCACAGGCCGGTGTAATGGATGCCAGATATACGATCATCAGCACATTTTTTGCATTTGCAAGATTAGAAAACAAATAGATGCCTTTCATTAATGGTAACACCAGCATTGGATAAATCAGCAGACGTGACACTGTCGGCAGATAATTTCGTTTTCTGGTAAATACAGTCTTCAACGGTATATCTGCAATGACCATTCCAGCCAGGAGCATTCCCAGCGGACCCATCAGATTGCTCATCCGGTTCAGTACATTCTGCGCTCCATCCGGAAGCTGAATGTGTAATGCAAACAATATAATTCCGATTATAATTGAGATAATATTGATGTTGCCAACGATCTTCTTCCAGTCTATCTTCTGTTCTCCACAAAGCAGGCTCTTACAATGCGTCCACAGCAGTATGATCTGAACCATAATAAAGGCACTGGTATAGATCACATATTCCTGACCAAACAATTTTTGCACCAGTGGAATCACCAGTATGCTGGCATTTGTGTAAATCATGGTAGTACATTCAATGACATTCAGATGCAGCGGTTTTCGCAGTACCGCCGTCACTGCCAGATATAGAATATGTACCGCTGCCGCCGCTATACAGGCTAATACCAATCCTTTTTGCACTTCCGGCGTGGCATCAATCTGAAACGCATTAATGATCATGCATGGAGTGGCCAGGTACACAATAATCACAGAAAAACTTTTACTGTCTGAACCTTTCAGAATTCCCAGTTTTACAATCAGATACCCCATAATCATGATTGCAAATAATTCCAGAATTCCCTTCATCAATAAGAAACTAAGTTGCATATTTTTCTCTCATCCTTCTGCTTTCATCTCAGCGTTTATCGTATCTTCGCTTGCCGCCATGGCTTCCAGTGTCATAGTTAAGAGCCTGGTCAGTTCCCATCCCAGCTGATCTGCACCTCTCTGAATGACTTCTCTGGAACAGCCTGCTGCAAAGCCTTTGCTCTTGTATTTTTTCTTCAGGGATTTCAGATCCATATCTTTGGTACTTTTTGACGGGCGCATCATTCTCTTTCCTGATCCTGAGATATCTCTTCCGCTTCTACAATCTCTTTTGGTGGCAGCGCCGCCAGCAGTTCCATATGCTTGCGATACATTTTCATAATCTCTGCCTTGAATCCAGTTACATCCATCAGAATACGATCATATTCGTGCTGCAGACTGTCACAGCGAAGTTCTGCTTCTGATGTCACACGCAAAGCTTCTGCTTTTGCATCTTCCACCATTTTCTTTCCTTCTTCTTCCTGCTGCTTTTTATCCTGACGGGCTTTCTCCCTGATATCCATTGCCTTCTGCTGTGCTTCTACAATGACAATCTCACTCATTCGCTGAGCATTTAAGATCGCATCCTGAATGGTTTTCGGATCAGCACCTTCCGCCTCCATCCGATTGCGGTACTCTTCATATTCCCGTTTCAGATCCTCATATTTTTTCTCAGCCCCATCTAAACGTTTCTGCTGATCTTCAATCTCCGATCTTTGTTCTTGAAGTTCTTCTTCCAGCTTTTTCTGCTGCTTTTCCTGTTCTTCTAATTCTATCTTTACCCGCGTCACATAAGCATCTACATCAGACTTCTGGTAGCCCATAAATGCTGTGCGGAACTTGATATCCTCTGTTTCTACACTCATACACTTTTCCTTCCTGTTCTGTATTTTCCTATATTACTTTTTCAAATAGCTGTATTTCTCCTCTTTTAATACCTTCTGGTATGCATCATATGTCTCTTTTAAAGTATTATATTCCTGTCCATTTTGCTTACTGGAATTAATAAGATTCACATAATCTCCGGGGGTCAGGTGCTGAGATATCGCAACATATTCTTTTTCTTTCACTGTCCTGCTTCCAGTTGTTGTTTCTGTAATATAATACTTACCGTTACTTGTCTGCATAATGACCGGTATCTTTTTTCCGGCTCCTACTTCGTTTGTATTAAAAGATGTCCATGCCAGATATCTTTTTGTTTCCTCTTTTCCACTTCCCCAATAGGCCCAGGTACCATTTTTTAATAAGCTATTCTCCTTGATTGTCTTTTCTATCTCTGGTACATAACTGGATTCCGGGCATCTGGAATCAAACTCAAAATTATTATTTTTTTTCAATTCATCACGCTCTAAAAGTTTACTGTCATTTAATGCATCAAACAGATTTTCCCTGATATTAAAATCATAAGATGCTTCCCCTCTTGTACCACTCCATTTAAATACTATATCAAAATTATCCTGGTCAAGGTATACTTCACACGTTCCCTTTGGTTCCGGTACTCCAATCCATTGATCTGTATCTCCCTCACTTTTATAGTGAGTCACATCTCCAATTGTTACAGGATCCCATGACTGCCAGTCTTTTATTTGCTGTTTCAATTTCACATATACTCTCTTATCCACATTTCCCAGAATGACTTCTGTCATAACTTCTGCATAAGCAGTCCTGACATTAGCAAGATCAGTTGCCTCTCTGCTTTTTTCTAACTGTTTATTGAACATGGGAATCGCGATAGCTACCAGAACCGCAATGATTGCAACTACAATTAATAATTCCGCCAACGTGAACCCTTTTCTTTTTCTCATTTATACACAACTCCATATCTATATACTTTACACTATCTTTTTAAGTATACTCAAAAAACTCTTATTCCGCAATCTGGAATAAGAGTTTTTCGAAATCAATCTGATTTATAAAATTTTTCGTTTCTTGAAGATAATGATAATCACAGCAACTACCACAAGACTCAGTCCTATCACAAAAGGGTAGCCGTGGGTCAGTTCCGGCATATTATCAAAGTTCATACCATACCAGCCTGTGATCAGGGTCAGTGGGAAGAAAATGGTAGATATAATAGTCAGGAACTCCATGTTGTCGTTCTGGTGCTCTGCCACTTTTCCCTGATAAGTATCTCGAACCTGTCCAATGTAATCCAGCAGATACATGGTCCGGCCCATGAGACGATCGGCCCGGTCAGAAATGGTACCAAAGTAAGACAGGTTTTTTCCTGAAAAGAAATTATTTTCATTTTCCTCCAGCTGCTTTCCAAAGTCATTCATTTCGTCATAATATTCTCTCAGTATCAGAAGTTCTTTTCGAAGTAATGCAATCTCTTCGGTAACCTCATCCAGATCTCCTTCATTAATCTCTTCTTCTATGCCCATGATCTTTTTTTCATATCTTCCCAGATTATCCAGATCCTCATCCATAAACTTTGCACAGAAATTATACAGGAAACGTTCCCTGCTCTGTCCGGGTTTGGTTCTGCTGGCTATGATCCGCTTAATGATTTTTTCTGCAAAGTCCTCATCATCGATAATCACGATATTCTTACGGTTTGCGAAAAAATACATCCGGATCTTCTCTCCCAGTACATCATTGCGCCTTGGAATATGAAGGTTTCCACAGATACACTTCTGCTGTGACTCCACTTTACAGAATTCAATATCATCCAGATCAATATCACCTTCATAAGAAATACCGGCAATCTCCAGAGCCTGCAATGCCGTATCAGATTCGGAGACAAACACTGCACGAAGTTCCTTTTTCTGCTTCTGTTCCATCGTGCTTTCCGGATTCATCTGTTTTTCCAGTTTTTTACGCTCTTTTAATTCTGCTTTCATTTCCAGATATTCGTCAATGGATGATTTCATAATTGACTTTTTCAAAATATATACTTTTATTGCCATCGATTCTCCCTCTTTATCAGCATACTACTTCAGGTATCTCTGCATTTCTTCCCTGATCTGTCCAAATTGCTCCAGCGTCTTTGGATTCTTACTTTCAAAATGCATCATACGATCCAGGTAGCCCTGTTTTCTTACAATCTTACGACTTTCCGGATATACCAGCTCAAAGGTAAGACAAATATGCCCCACCACATGATCTACCGGCGTCTTTTTCACACTGCGCAGCACCGTATGATGTTCTTTGACCGCATCCATCACTTCCGGTGTCACCATGCTTTGCCGCAGATCTTCTGTAGTCACATTGTAAATATCTTCCAGCGGTGTTTCCAGATTCACCCGTAAAATATCCAGCTTGTCCGCATCCCTTAAGATCTGGCAAAATGGATCTTCTTTTAAGCTGTCAGGCAGCCGGTATGCGCTGTGCCAGTATATGGCATCTCGAATCCGCTCATGCCAGTCTGTTTTATCCAGGAATCGGAAAATCAACTTTTTCTCTCCAAAAAGGAGCTCCGCTCCAAACTTCGCATGATCCACCGATTCTGCATCTATAAATGTATGAAACCTGTGAACCTGCTCAAATCTTCCGATATCATGGAGCATGCCACAGATCCAGGCTGCGGTAATCTCTTCTTCAGACATAGACAGACTCCGGGCAATCCTTTCACATAAATCGGCCACTTTATAAGTATGCTCTATTTTCAATCGAATCTTCGGATCCGCTGTATCATAATGGCTCACATATTTTTCAAATTCTAACTGTACCCTTTGTCTGTTCATTTTCTTCTCCATGATTCTGCATTTTATTTCTTGTCTTAGTATACTTAAAAAACTCCCGCACTGCAATGCAGAACGAGAGTTTTCATAGCGAAACGGGAGGATGTTTTTCTAAAACCGAATTGCGATCTTTCCGATATTCTTCTTTGCTTTAAAGTATTCGATTGCCTCTACACTGTCTTTAAAATCAAACACGTCCGATATATAATTGGAACCCTTTAATACGCCCTGCTTTATAAGCGCTATGATTTCATCATGTACCTCTGCTTCTTCTGCCTTTGACGGCCACTGGGCAAATCGCAGATTAAAACAAAACGGTGCTTCTTCCCAGTTAATCAGATATTCACTTTTAGCCGTCTCACCATAGATACATACGTCGCCAAAGTTCTTCACCAGTTTCAGATTCTGATTGATCAATGCCGGCACCCCAGCTGCATCCAGAATCATATCTGCTTTCTCAGGAAGGATTTTTAACACTTCTTCTGATACATCACATTGGTCAAAATTCAGTGTATGGTCAGCGCCACATTTTCTCGCTGATTCCAGCTTTTTCTCCGTGTGATCCACACAAATAATCGGAGAAAGTCCCATGTATTTTGCCAGAGTAATAAATACCAGACCTACCGGACCTACGCCATAGAGCACCAGACTTTTTCCCTTCTGAAAGCCAAGACGCTTCATCGTAGAATACACTTCTCGATACGTGACAATCATAGCCGCTTCCACATCATCCAATTCCTCAGGGATCTTCTTCTGTCCCAGATTGCCCTCTGTCAGCACGCCGTCTCCCACAGTATGTCCGTCTTCCATCATTGCCTCAGCGTCACCAATGACCGCATACTCTGCAAAGGCACCCCAAGTAGAATAGAATTCTTCTCCATCATCCAGAAATGGAAGAACTATCTTATCTCCTACAGTGAAATTTTTCACTTTGCTCCCGATTGCTTCCACACGGCCAATTCCCTCATGGCCAAGCACAGTCGGATAATTATGAAATCCTTTTAGTTTGTCATAAATGATTTCTTTATCCGTACCACATAATGCACCGGCGGTCATTCGTACCAACGCCTGATACTCTCCAATCTCCGGTTTCTTCATTTCTTCCAGACTTGCATGTCCATCTTTCCAAATTACCAGACCCTTCATCATGATCCTATCCTCCTGCTGCTTTTTACAGTACAATATCAAAACATATTTTCACTTTACCACTCAATAACTAAGATCACAAGCATTTTTGATTCTTCTTTTTCCGTTTACTTTCCATCTCTGATCATGTATCATAGAGATGTTGAATTATATGAATGTGAGGAATTGGATAATCTTATGAGTCACACAAATGATCTTGGGCGGGATGAGATTCCCAGTCTGGTAGTAAGGCTGGCCATCCCAACCATGCTGGCACAGCTGGTTAATGTATTATATTCCATCGTAGACCGTATGTATATCGGTACCGGTGTTGGTGATCTGGCACTGGCAGGCGTAGGAATCTGCGCACCGATTGTCACTCTGTTAGCTTCTTTTGGTTCTATGGTCGGTCAGGGCGGGGCGCCTATTATGGCTATGAAAATGGGAAGTGGCAATGAAAAAGAAGCCCACCAGGTATTGAACAACGGATTTTTGATGCTGCTGGTTCTGTCAGCAGTGCTGACCAGTATCTTTCTGCTCAGCAAAAATAAGCTGCTCATGTGGTTCGGCGCCAGCGATGCTACTTTTTCTTATGCCAATACTTATGTCACAATTTATACTGCCGGAACTTTCTTTGCCTTAATCTCCGGTGGTATGAATAGTTTTCTGATTGCTCAGGGATTTTCCGGTCTCGGTATGGCGACAGTGGTGATCGGAGCAGTCCTGAATATCCTTCTGGATCCGCTCTTTATCTTCGTCTTCCATATGGGCGTTGCCGGTGCTGCCATTGCCACGGTCATCTCCCAGATCGTCTCCTGCCTGTTCGTCCTTGGCTGCCTGCTCAGTAAACGGATGCCTGTACGCCTTGGATGGGGCGATTTTCATTTACGCATGATGAAACGGATCGTTACGTTTGGTTTTTCTCCGTTCCTCATTCTTGCCAGTGACAGTATTCTGCTCATTGTTCTGAATACTGTGCTGCAGCGTTATGGTGGACCAGGAGAAGGCGATACACTGGTCACCTGTGCAACCATTGTGCAGAGTTATCTCTTGCTCATTACCATGCCTATGGGTGGCATCACCCTTGGCAGCCAGCCGGTTGTCAGCTTTAACTATGGAAAAGGTGACGCAGAGCGAATCAAAAAAGCGATTCTGTGCATCACCGGACTATGCGTTTCCTTCTGTATTTTTATGACCATCGTGACCTGGACCGTATCCCCGGTCTATGTACAGCTTTTCACAGAAGATCCTGAGATCTTAAGCCGTTCTGTCACTTACATCAAACGGTTCACTTTTATGATTATCCCTCTGGCGGTACAGTATCCGCTGGTAGATGAGACCACTGCCCTTGGAAAAGTAAAGCTGGCACTCTTCTGCTCCGCCTTTCGGAAGTTCGTCTTCCTTATCGGACTGATTTTGTTGCCTGCTCTGCTCACTGCAGATGCCGCGTTCTTTTCCGAACCGGTAGCCGACGTGGTATCTGCCACCGTAACCAGCTGCCTTTTCTTCCACTTCTTTCCGAAGATTCTGAAAGAGAGGGAACGCCTTACGATTTAAACGGCGTTCCCACCTCAATCAGATTCCCATCTGGGTCATATCAACTTGCAATCATAATCTTTTATTTTAAGTCCATATTCCTTTCTTGATTCTGGGTATGTTTTAATATAGCTTTTCTGGTCTTTATTATACTTTGTCACTACTCTGGTCTGCTCATATAGATTGATACAATGCTAACTGATATCCATCAGCAGTATATCCATACAAAAAATGATCCGGTGATTTTAAGTCTTGTTTCATTAGACCTGCAAAAATACCAGCACCTTTTGAAATAAAATAAAAGATTTTATCTTGAACATAAAAATATATTTTTTCCTTATCTTGAATGATAAACCCTGTAAAATTGTCAGTATTTCTTTGAATCATTTTTCATATCCTCATCTATTAATTATTTTCTAAAACTCTCAATCCTGTTGAGAGTTTTTCACTTCTTCCTCTGCCATGTCATACAATTCAGCCAGTTTTCTCTGCAGGATGCTCTTATCAATCAATTTTGTCTTATACTCAGCGATCATTGTCTGAGATAAACTTCTGCTTAAAGAATATTCCACAACATCTGTGTCTGCATTTTTGCAAAGAATCATTCCAACACTCGGATTCTCTTGTGGTTTCTTAACATCTCTGTCTAATGCTTCCAGGTAAAAATCCATCTTGCCCATATACTCAGGCTTAAAATCATCAATCTTTAAATCAATTGCAACCAGACACTGAAGCTCTCTATGATAGAAAAGAAGATCTACATAATAATCATTATTTCCAACCTGAACGTGATACTCTTCATCAATGAAAAGAAAATCTCTGCCAAATTCCAAGAGAAATTTCTTCATATTTTTCAAAATTGCTTTTTTCAGGTCATACTCTTTATATGGTTCCGGAAGATCCAGAAATTCCAGCATATACATATCTCGAAGCACACCTGTCATATCTTTGCTCTCAATTGCTGATGGAGCCTTTCCATTTGATAAAATCAGACGCTCATAATATCCACTATCAATCTGTCGTGCCAGCTCTTTTGCCTTATATTTCTCCTTAGAAGCCAGTTTTAGATAGAATTCTTTTTCTTCATAGCTTTTAGTTTTTGAAATAATATGCATATTATTTGACCATGTATTTTCTCTCAACAGCGTTGAGAGTTCTGGCCTGTCCTTATATGTTTCATAAAACTGTTTCATTCTCCAAATATTCTGTGATGAATAGCCTCGGATGCCAGGCTCTCTGCTAAGGATATATTCTGACAATGCTTTAACTGTAGATTTTCCCCAGCCATTTACTTCGATTTGCTTTGAAACATACTCCCCAATAGCCCAATAGTATGCGATGAATAACCCACCGTTTAGACAGTTTCCTTTTTTCATGAGATAATTCTCTCATGGAGTGGAGTTTATATACATCTTCTATGTTACTTTACTATTCGGACCATTTTACTTCACATCATTAGGGTCCAGTGTAAAAAAACACTCCAAATATTTTTAGAATTAGGAGTGATTTACTTTGAAAAGACATCCGCGTCGATCTGATGAAGAATGGCTGGATATTATCCATGAATGTCGTACCAGCGGCCTTCCGGATAAAACCTGGTGTGAAGAGCATCATATCCAGCCAAGCAAGTTTTATTATCATATACGCCGCCTGCGAGCCAAGGCATGTGAGATCACAGAACGAAAGGATACGCTTCCACAAAAACAGGAAGTTGTTCCGGTTTCTTTTGCAGAGCAGGAATTCTGTATCCCGCCAACCCAGACAGCAGGTGGTGAGGGGGAGCATCCTGATACTGTCATCACAATCCGGATGAATGGAATCCAGCTTGATATCTCAAACAGAGCAGCCAGGGAAACGATCGCAAATACGGTCTCTGTGCTGCGGGCATTATGTTAGGCGACATCTCCGGTGTATCAAAAATTTTCCTGATCACCGGAAGAACCGACATGAGAAAGAGTTTTGATGGTTTGATGGCGATCATCCGCGACACCTATCAGCTGGATCCATATGCCAATGCTGTCTATCTGTTCTGCGGAAGGGACAGCCGTAAAATCAAAGCCCTTTACTTTGACAAAACAGGATTCGTCCTGATGCAGAAAAGGCTGGATGGAACCGGACGTTTCCAGTGGCCGAGGACTGCTTCCGAAGCAAGGCTACTTTCCAGGCAGGAATTCCGGTGGCTTATGGAAGGCCTTTCCATCGACCAGCCAAAGGCAATCAGGGCTGGTGGGCGGAAGAAAGATTTTTAACCTTTGTGCAAAACAGAGATTTTATAAATTTTCATTTCTGTTCCAGGTCAAAGACAATAGGCATTTATCCACCGTCCGCATCCTGCGGTTTTTGGATTTGTGGATGTTCCCACCCCAGGGACGGCTCTGATTTTTTATCTGTGGATAACTTTCATGAAAAAAAGCAAAGTGGCATGATATTTACAGCTTTTTGCCTTTTTTCAGGAAAGTTATCCCCCGTCATAATGACGAAGCGAAAATCCCGCTGGTTTGCGCCCATCTTTCTTTTCCTTTATAATAAAGATAAGAAAGAAAAGGACGGATAAAGCCAATGCCTGTAAATCCTGAGGATATGATCCAGCTGCTTATGAAAACAAATGCGGAGCAGGAAGAACGCCTGAAAGAAAAGGACCAGACGATCTCTGACCTGCGTTCCACTGTTGACGAACTCCGCAGCACGGTGACAGATCTTAGAAGTACCATTGCAAACCTGAATGAAACCCTGGATGAGTTTAAGAGAAAGTTTTTTGGTACTTCCAGCGAAAAAGTAAAGAAGGAAAGATCCGTGGATCTGTCTGAACAGGATACAGAGCCAGAAGAAACTGTCGTGGTCAAAGAACATACACGTACCAGAAAAAAGAAATCCGTACGTGGTGATCTGTATGCCTTGCTCCCTATCCGGGATATCAGATGTGACGTACCGGAATCGGAACGTTTCTGCCCGGACTGCGATGCGCCTATGGAACATCTTGGGTACAAAACTGTCCGTGAGGAACTGAGGATCACCCCTGCGAAGGTAGAACGTGTCAGGTATCTTCAGGAGACCCTGGTCTGTCCGGCCTGCCGCGAGGAGGACGATACAACGATCCGGGCAGCCAAAACACCAGCTGCCTTACTTCCCCATAGTCCGGCATCACCGGATATGGTGGCAATGGTCATGTACCAGAAAAGCTGTCTGTATCTTCCCTTCTATCGCCAGGAAAAAGACTGGTTCCAGAAAGGAGTCCCTCTTCCACGGGAAACAGCAGCACACTGGTATAACTACTGTGCGCTGGAATACTTTGCCCCCATATATGAGGCACTTCACCAGGAACTTTTAGGCCGGGAAGTGATCCATGCGGATGAGGTACCATGCCAGGTCCTTCATGAAGAAGGGAAGGAAGCCACCTCAAAATCTTATATGTGGATCTATCTGAGTGGAAGCGATGGGCTTCCGGGAATCGTGCTTTATGATTACCGGCCCGGCAGAGGCGGGGAAAACCCGATCGAATTCCTGTCCGGATTCAAAGGGCTGCTGCACTGTGACGGTTACTCCGCATACGGAAGGATCGAAGATGTGGTCCTGGTATGCTGCCTGGCACATTGCCGCAGGAAGTTTTATGAAGCTGTCCCGGCAGGAGGCCGGAAAAAGCTGAAGCTTCTGGATATCAATTCAGAAGAGAAACTGAAAGAGCCTTCTGCCGGAAGGTCAGATGACAACGGCCTTCTTCCGGCAGAAAAAGGAGTAGCTTTCTGCAACCGTCTGTTTTTCCTGGAACGCTGCTATAAGGAACTTCCTGCAGAGGAACGGAAGCAGAAACGCCAGGAAAAGGAACCGGAAATATGGAATGAATTCTGGTCATGGCTGGGAACCCTGAATCCGACAGGCGGAAGCAAACTTGAAAAAGCAGTAAACTATGCCTTCAACCACAAAGAAACACTGATGAACTATCTTCTTGATGGAAGATGTGAGATTTCAAACAACGCAGCGGAACGGAGGGCAAAGTCTTACGCAACAGCCAGGAAGAACTTTCTGTTTCATGATACGGTTGATGGTGCAAATGCAAGCGCAATCGTCATGAGCCTGATTGAAACAGCCAAGGCAAACAACCTGAACATTTATCAATACCTCTACACACTCTTGCTGTATATGCCGGACTATAAAAATGAGCCCGCAGGCATAAAACAGCTGATGCCGTGGAGTGAATTCATAAAGGAAAACTGTTCAGGAATAACAGATACAGAAAAAATACTACCTGAAAATCGAGGGGACCTTGAGACTGTGAGAAAAAGTCTGTAAATAAGATTCTTCTATGATATGCAAGGGTGGCAAGCCTGAAAATCAGGCTTCTCACCCTTGTTTTATATATAACAGTTGTTGAATGGCATGTCAAGAGCAGGCGGTTTTCCGCCCGTCTTATTCGCCTGTTTATTCGTTACTCTGGGAGGCGTCCTTCGTACATAATACTCAGTTCACCATACACCTGTGCCCAGTTGCGGATCGTACTGGTCCATTTCTTCGTAGCTTCAAATGTGGCAAGATACAGTGCCTTTAATAGAGCTGTATCGCTTGGAAATACGCTTCTCTGGCGATTCAGTTTCCGGTAGGTAGAATTCAGGGATTCAATAGCATTTGTAGTATAAATCACCGTTCTGACCGTCGTTGAAAATTTAAAGATCGGCGAGATTGCGTCCCAGTTATCCTTCCAGCGCTTCATGGAATTCGGATATTTCGGTGTCCATTTTTCTGTTACACGCTCTAAGGCTGCCAGAGCTTTCTTTTCATCTGTGGCCTGATAAATGGTTTTCAGATCCGTAGCGAAGGCTTTTCTGTCTTTATCCGGGACATATTTCAACGTGTTTCTTACCTGGTGTACAATACAGCGCTGGTATTCCGTCTTTGGAAAAGCTGCTGCGATCGCTTCTTTGATTCCGGTTAAACCATCGGCACAGATGATTAATACATCTTTGACACCACGATTTTTCAGTTCATTCATAACGGAAAGCCAGTATTTTGCGCTTTCGTTATCGCCAACACTGATGGTTAAAACTTCTTTTTTTCCTTCCGTGTTGATTCCCAGAATCACGTAAGCAGCAAGTTTTCGGATCACGCCATTATCCCTTACAGAATAATGGATTGCATCAATGTAGAGAATGGGATAGACCTCGTCCAGTGGCCGGTTCTGCCAGTCTTCGATCTGTGGCAGGATCTTATCAGTCACATCAGAAATAAAGCTTTCAGAAGTTTCAAAGCCATAAATATCTTCGATGGTTTCGGAAATCTGCCGGGTAGTCATTCCTTTGGCATACATGGAAATGATCTTCTGATCAATATCGGAAATATCTTTCTGACGTTTTTTCACAACCTGTGGTTCAAACGTTGATTTGCGATCCTGTGGCACTTCGATTTCCATCGAGCCATACCGGCTGTTGACCTGTTTCCGCTTATAACCATTGCGATAATCATCATTATCTGAGCGTTCGGATTTTTCGTAACCAAGATGATCATCCATTTCAGCTTCCATCATTTCCTTAATGGTGCCGCCTAAAAGATCCTTGAGCGCATCCTGAATGTCTTCTGCAGACTGGATATCGTACTCTTCCAGGAGCTGATGGATGATGTTTCGTTTTCCTTCTGTCATTTGTACACGATGTACAGGTTTCTTTTGTCTTGCCATAATAAAAGGCCCTCCTAATGATATTTATTGTATCATAGAAGAACCTTATAAACATTATTTTACAGAAAAAGTTTCATACTCTCGGGACCTTCCTATCTGAGGTCTCCTGGGAGTCGTACACGGGTGGTTATTCATCGCTTACGCCCAATATAATTCAATGATTGTAGAATTAACCTGATATTCCGCTTTCTGCTTTGCAGAATAGATCATTCCAAGCACATCATCAAATAATCCTACATTTTCCATTTCATTCATGCTTTATTTTCCCCTCTGTTCTACAATCTCTTCTGCTTCTTCGTTTGGTACATTTAGTTTCATTAGTAATGCAATCCGTATCAATTGCGCAATGACTTCATCCAACAATTATTATCAACCATATCTTTACACTTAAGGTATAACTTTTTGTCAATTTAATGTCTTCAATTCCATTCTTTTAGTCATGCTATATGTACAATCATTGATACAGAAATTTTTCATCATCTCATTAATAATTATTCGAATCGTATATTATGGATTCCTCTTAAAATTACCAACTGGTATGGATTTTGAAGTCATCTCTTTTAATATTCGATTTTCTTTTTTCAATATATCAATTACTTCATTTTTCCACATAGAAATCATTTCGTTTGGATTCGAAACGGCATCTACCGCTTGTATATTTTTATCATCAACATCCTTAATAACATAAAAAATCCATCCGTCCATTCGTTTATCACCATGCTTTATTATTTCTGGTTTTTCCTTTATTGCCAGTTGAATTTCATTGCGATATTTTTCTACACTGACACATATTTTTTCTAAAAATTTTTTATATATTCTAAAAATGGAACAAGTGTATGAACATACTGTACTTTCAAAATCCAACATAGGACCTTCTGCGCAATCATGATTTTTATGTATAAATTTTATAAAATCCTCAACTTCTTTTCTCAATGTATTATTAAACTCATAGTGTGGGGTATTATAAATTTGCATAAGATCAAATTTAGGGCGATTCTCTATTATACTAACCGGAATATGTCCATGTTGAGAATAATTTCTCAATCGTATTAAAAATTTATATGAAAAACTATTGTCATATTCTTTACTAATAAATAGACGCTCTTCTTTCCCATAATTTTTTTCTATACATAAGCTCATTGAATCTGCAATAGTCTTTCCAGCTCCTATTAAGCTTATAAGATATGCATTGATTCCTATTTTATTATTATACCAAGTAGCTTTTTTCAATTGGTCAAGACTGTACATAAAAATTTCATACCATTGATGTATTTCTTGAATATGCCTTGTAATTTCAACATAGTCGATTATTACTTTCAGCTCTTCTTCTGTTCCTTCAAGATAATTCTCTATATTGTCCAAATTTTCTTCAGTAGCTTTAAAATATCGTTCTGTATCCATTCTTTGTCACCCCAACTTCAATTCCGTATATTTTTCTTTACTTCCATATACTTTTTCTACTGGATATTTTTCGTTATTCTGTTTCACATTTTTCTGTATGATTTCGTCCATATCCAGTCCACATGCATCTGCCATCAATATACAATAATTAAGCACATCTTCCAGTTCTTCCCGGATTTTATCCATCTTTTCTTCGCAGACAGTATCTGATCCGCTCCACTGGAATACTTCTAATAATTCTGCTGCTTCCAGACTGATGGATATAGCCAGATTCTTTGGATTATGGAACTGTTTCCAGTCTCTGTCATCTCTGAATTTTAGTACTTAATCAATCGTTTCCTGCGTCACTGTTTTTCTCCTTTAAGCAACTTCTGTAAAACTTATAACAAAAAAGAACTCTCTTATCCTTATCTCTCATTTTCTTTCTGTCTCTATAATCCTTTTAATCTCTCCCAGGTTCTCCGCAAAGTATATTCCCTCTTGCTTTTCTTCCGTTGACAGCCCCATCTCGATCATATGTACCAGCAATTCTTTCAGGCTGTCATAATATCCATTGAGATTGTACAAGATACACGGCGCATCCAGATGTTTCAATGACAACTTTGACATAACCTCTGTGATTTCTTCCAAAGTGCCTGTTCCGCCTGGAAATGCGATAAATGCATCTCCCAGTTCGATCATCCTGGTTTTGCGTTCTGTCATATCTTTGGTTACGATCAGCCTGGTAATGGCATCGTACTCGAATCCTGCATCAATGAAAAACTGCGGTTCTACGCCTGTGACTTCACCGCCTGCCGCTAATACGCTCTCTGCCAGTTTTCCCATCAGTCCTGACTTTGAGCCGCCATATACCAGTGCATGACCGCTCTCTCCAATCCATGTACCCAGTTCTCTGACCGCTTCTGTCAGTGTATGATCGTTTCCTTCCAATGCTCCAAGATATACTGTAATATTCATTTTTTTCCTCCCAAACTTACCATCCTGTATTCATGGCATAAAATAGTGCCAACACCTGCATCACCATCATCAGTGGCACTCCCACCGTGAAGTAATTCTTCTTTGTCTTATGTCGCAGGAGATAGATTCCAGGCAATGCTCCTACCGAACCACCGGCAAATGCCATTCCCAGTAAGGTTATAATTCGGATTCTTGATTTATTCCTGACAGCCCGATACTTGTCGATGGCAAAAAATAAGAATGTAACGATATTGATGACTCCCAGATAAATCGTCAATATTTTATGTTTTTCCAGAAAGGCATTCACATCCAGATTCCAGGCATCCGTCTTCTGCCCTCTGAACAGCAAAAACAAAATCACCTGAATCACCAACATACAGATAATCCATACTCTGGACATCATATTTTCTTTTACAGCTTTCCGATCAAATAACAGGACTGCGGCCAGCATGCCTGCTGCCCCGCCTGCCAGAGAAATCAGATAGATCAGAATGTTGATCTGTTTTCCCTTTGTATGAGTTCTCAGCATATAATTCAAAAAATATACCAGAAAACCTACAACATTTACAATTATCAGATAATATACCATTGTTTCTAAATTCATCTTTCTTCCGCCTTCATCAAATATATCTTCCCATCAGTGTTTGCGAACTCTGACAACATTATAGCACAAAATGAAAGTGACATGGTGAACTGATTGAAATGTTTCTAAGGACAAAAAAGAAACACCAGCTTTTATAGTCAGTGCCTGCCATACGTTTATATTGATTCTGAAAAACTCCTGTGGCAAATCCACAGGAGTTCTCGTCATGTTCTTTACTCAAGATTCCTTAGCCCCTTCTGGCTTTACGTCCCGATTTTTCAACCGGTTTGCCTTTGACATATTCGGATTATAGCACGTTTTGATGCCATTTTCATTTTTTACAAAAATGTTGATTTATAAAGTAAAAATGATATTCTTTATTCTAATTCCTGTTATTTTCCTCTCCTGAAGTAAAATATTTGTTAAAAAACTGATGATAACGTTCTATCGTTTCTGTTCGTCTGCGCACACTGATTGGTATCTTCTTTCCATTGGTCATATATACTTCCTTCTGGATGTCTGCAATGTAAGCCATATTTACCAGATAACTCTGATGGCACTGCAGAAAAGACTCGCCGCCGATTCTCTCTTTTAGTGTGCTGATCTTCTCTATAGTACTGATCGTACTTCCATCAACAAGAAAAAATGTAGCTTTATGAGCTACCCCTTCTATATACATAATATCACTGGTAAATGGGTAACGATACTGTTTTCCGCATTTCACTTCAACCCGTTTCTTCAGTTCCATCCAGAAGACATGATTAAGCAGTGTAACCAGCTTCTTCATTCCCACCGGCTTTACCATATACCCCACAGCTCCGACTTCGTAGCCATCAACCGCATACTCTGTCGTGCCTGTCAGAAATACGATTTCAGTATCACAGTGCAGCTCCCGGAGTTTTTTAGCTGTATCCATTCCATTAATCCCAGGCATATAGATATCCAGGAAGATCAGTTCCACATGACACTCGTCTTCCTCAATATCCGCAATCAGTTGTTCTCCACAGCTATATTCTGTCAGTTCTACCTGCTGTTGTATCTCGCAACAGTATTCTTTCAGCATCTCTGCAATTATCAGCCTTTCAATTTCGTTATCATCACATATGGCGATCCGTTTCATTAGTCATCTCTCCCTGCTTTTGCATATTTTCCAGAGTGACACTCCATTTAGTATAAACAGCAGCTTATCAACCTGGATTGGCTTTGCTATATGTCCATCCATACCTGGAACTTTACCAACGATCGTATTCCGCTCTCTTGAAAAGGAATCAAACAGAGTTGGAAGAAATTTTTGTCATTGACATACTTCAAAATATCCACTGATTCCAATGTATCCATCTTTCTTTAAAGGCGACCACAATGTATGCAATTTCATTCTATACATCTGACTGTTATTCTCCACCGTCGCTTTTATCTTGGCAGAGATTTCTTTATTTTGTACCGATGTCTGATGTAACAAAACTTGAATATATTGAACATCTTCTTCCTTTACACCTAATTCTTTGAACAGATCAAAATTCAGATTATCTCTCTGACATAGTATCTGCTGTTTTCCGTTCAGGATAGTTAACTGACCTGAAATTGCATTGTAATCAATTGAGCTCATTCCACTGTTTGATTTAAAGAAATCGATCTTTTCCTGCATGACTTCATTCTTCTGCAACAGCATCATCTGCTGCTGTGGATCTGTATAGTCCTCCACAAACAGGAAAATATTTTTTGTATCTTCCCTTTCCCTCGTAAAGTCAAACTGCATGAAACGCATCTCGCCATTCAGCATAAAATTGATCATAACATGATGTGTTCTGCTGTTCCCTGTGTGATTGCTTCCATCGTCATCTGCTGTTTTATCTGATTAAGATCATCTATATCACCAGATGCATAACGCATAATTTTCTCACAGATATAATCATCAAACATCTGCTCATCTGACTCTGAAAAAATATTTTCACCATTACTCAACTTCGTATCCTGATAAAGCTTTATGCATTTTCCTGTATCCTCAAAATCAATGTACAGGATTTCTATATAATGATTTTTAAGAGCTTTTTCATATATTGCAGCCTGAACCGCTTTCTCCAACAACTGAATTCCTCCTTGTCAATCTCCCGGGTTAATAAATAATATCATACTAAGTCCACTTATCATGCTTCAATGACCTGCGTTTCGATACCTCCCGCCGGATTTTATGAAATTCCAAGAACTCACTTCAGATTATTCTGTAATGTATTAATCAATTCCTCAATAACTATTGGCTTGGATAAGAATCCATCCATGCCGCATTCCAGTGCTTTCTTTCTGTCTTCGTCAAATGCATTGGCCGTCATGGCAAGGATCGTAATTCCCGCCAGCGACGGAGCATTCAGGGCACGAATCTGTTTTGTGGCCTCATATCCATTCACTACCGGCATCTGCACATCCATCAGCACCAGATCATAATTGCCCAGTTTTGAATTTTTCACTTTCTCCACTGCCTCTGCTCCATTTTCGGCAGTATCAACCAGGAAGCCGTATTCATTTAGGATCTCCACCGCAATTTCACTGTTCAGCTCATTGTCTTCCACAAGCAACAGACTCTTTCCCCTGAAATCCAAACCTGCTGCTGGGAAGATTGTATCCTCTACATCTGCCTGTTTCTGGCCAATGGCAGTCATCAAAGTCTCCCGGATATCTGACATAAACAGAGGTTTCGCGCAAAATGCAGTCACGCCTGCTGCCCTGGCTTCCACTTCGATATCTGACCAGTCATAAGCAGTCAGGATAATGATCGGTGTATCATCACCAAGACTGCGAATCTGACGGGTAACTTCAATGCCATTCATATCCGGCAGACGCCAGTCGATGATATAAGCATGGAATGCATCCCCAAGTTCCACAGACTGACGTGCACGGAGAACAGCCTCCTTACCAGAAAGTGTCCACTCCGAACGCATTCCCACCTTCACAAGCATCTTTGTCACACTGTCACAGGTATTGAAGTCATCATCTACAACCAGTGCCTTAAGGCCTTCCAGCTCTGCAATCTTCTCTGTATGGTGCTGCTCAGGCTGAATCCGAAATGGCAGACGGACAATAAATTCAGTACCTTTGCCCTGTTCTGTCTGAACCTCAATCGTTCCACCCATCATATCCACAATATTCTTGGTAATGGCCATGCCAAGTCCTGTACCCTGAGTCCTGCTGACAGTGGAAGTCCGCTCCCGCTCAAACGGTGAAAAGATCTTCTGCACGAATTCCTGACTCATGCCGATTCCGTTATCCTTTACCCGTATCTCGTACAGTTCACTGCCTTTTTTTGTTCCAGGATACTGTCTCAGCCGGACAGAAACAGTTCCTCCTGCCGGGGTAAACTTGATTGCGTTAGATAATAAATTCAGCAGCACCTGGTTCAGCCGTGTCTTATCACAATAGACATTTTCATTTGTCACATCCATGGCATCCATATAAAGCTCCAGCTGCTTCGCATGAATCTGCCCACTGACAATTGTCTTCAGATCATGAAGCACATCTGACAGACTGACCTCCATTTCCTCCAGCTGGATCTTTCCACTCTCAATACGGCTCATATCCAGAATATCATTGATCAACGAAAGCAGATGATTGCTGGCTGAAAGGATCTTCCCCAAATAGTCCCGAACCTTTTTCTTATCATCAATATTGCTTACTGCCAGTGTCGTAAAACCGATAATTGCATTCATTGGTGTCCGGATATCGTGGGACATATTGGAAAGAAAAGTACTCTTTGCCCGGTTGGCTGTCTCTGCAGCATGAACCGCCTCTGAGAGTGCCTGATTCATTTTCCTGTCAGAAGTACGATCCGACATAACCAGGATGTATTTCTTTTTTCCAGTTACCTCACTCCCCATGCTGTATTCACAGTCCGTGTTTCCTTCTGTATCCAATACAACCATCCACTTTCCGGATCGCTGATGCTGCATTTTTGTGTTTTCACATCTTCAGGAAGTTCTTCAGATATAGAATCTTTATCATTTCCGGTTCCACCGGATGCAGGTGGCTGGTTATCATCTTTTTTCTTTAATGGCTTTTTTCCATGTGCCAGACGATCTTTTTCAATCTCTCTATTTAATTCCTCTT
>NZ_JAOQKE010000026.1:0-38190 GCF_025567005.1 Muricoprocola aceti | reverse complement strand
GATCCTAGCGTCAGATCTGTAGTAAAATGCTGGCGTCTATCCTCTATGATTATGGCAGATTTTCGGTGGAAGTTAAATCCACCCTGTTATTAGGCGCTTACTATACATCAAAGCAGACATAATATCCGCCAACATTTATCAGTAACTATTTAAACAAAATACTGTCTAGCTTTCTCATCTATTAAAAATGCATTTTGTCCATTTCTCATTACAAAAGCCAAAATCTATTTGTGTTTAAAAATAATTAATTTACTTGCAATATAATTTAGCACAATAACAACTATATTGGCTAATGTCTTGATTGCTATATCATTTATTTTAATAATATCCACAAAAACAAACATACAAAGCCAATCTACTATGCCTGTTGCCAATCTACATGAAAAAAAAGCACTAATTTCTTTTACAATCCCTTTTATATCATCACATTCACTATGAAATACCCACTTTCTATTTGTAATATAAGCAAAAAATACCGCTACAACCCATGCAACGATTGTACTTACCATTACTATCTGATGTAACTTATATGCCATAAGCCAATATGTTATTATATTAATCAATGTTGTAAACACGCCAAATACCAAATATGCTAAAACATCTTTGTATTTACTATACATTTTTTTTAGTTTCATTCTTAATTGGCTCCTTACATATTAATTTCCTTCTTTAATTTTCTAAAATCGCCAACTGCTTTCCATCCAATTTTTACAATCTTTTTTATATTAATAGAATTAGTTCCCGCCTGTCGTGGTTTAAATGTTATTTCAATAAATTTAATTTTTTCTTTAAAATATGAAAAATACGTTGTTAGCATAACATTAGGTAAATTAAAATCTTCCGGCATTTTATTAATATACTTTTCTAATAATTCGCATTTCATCAATCGAAATGGTGCATTTGAGTCTGGAACTTTAACTCCAAATACCACTCTCAATATTAACAGTAACGTTTTCTCAACAAATTCTCTAATTTTCCCATCTTCTCTTTTAGTTCTGCACCCGATAACAGCATCATATTTATTTCTTAAATTCCAAAATTCTTTAAATTCTTTCGGATTAGTTTGTCCATCCGAGTCTGTTTGAAAAATAAAGTCAGCTTTATTTTTTATTGCATATTTATAGCCAAATAGTAATGTTTGCCCATGTCCTCCATTAGGCTTTGTTAATGGTTGTAATTGTGGTAATTCTGACTTTAATTCACATAATCTATCATATGTATGATCTTTCGAACCATCATTTATAATAACCAATCTGCTCTCCGTATTTATTTGTTCAACTACTTCATGCCATTCTTTTGCCACTTTTTCAATATTATCCTGTTCGTTATATGCTGGTATAATAATATATAATTTTTCCATTTTATTTTTACTAAATTTCTTTAGTATCCTCCTTCTTTCATGAATACTGCCCCAAATGACCCTATATACTTTGAAAAGTTATTTTTATTAATCTCATTTTCAAATTTTTTATATATAGTGCTATTATACTTCAAAGATGCTATTGCAATAAAATCATATTCTTCGTTAAAATTTTCCATTAATTCTTTTTCTGTCGCAACCAAATCAATGTGAACACAATTGTTATCACCAAAGAATTCATAATATGGCGATGAAAACTCATCCAATATCAACCCTTTTCCACCATTACTTAGTATATCTAATAATCCTGGTACTTTTTCTAAATCTTGATATTTTACAAGACTGGAATATAATAGCTTTCGCTCCGTTTTAGACATATGCAATGCTTTTTGAGGCGATACTGGAAAAGCTTGTCCTTCTCTAAAGCCCCTGATACTATTTAACGTCATTATAAATAACAGGGAAATACACATTATATTTTTTAAAATTTTGTTAAAAAACCCGCTCTTTTCTTCTAAATAATTATCTAACTTTACTAATGCTATTAATTCTAATGGCAATATATATGGATATAAATATCTAAATGACCATTCATACCAAACAGTTCCAATCAGTACATACAAGAATGCCATTGTATATGGTACAAATAAATATAGCTGTCTTTTATTTATCTTTCCTCTTAAAAAGTAGCATATCCAAAAAGTGATTAAAATTATAACAATTATTTCTCCTCCATATCCAATTCCTTTTGTTATTACCCAGTTATTACTACTCCACGGCTTTATTGTTTCTATAAGTTTTCCAGTCTCACAAAACCTTTCTATAATTCCTTTTATATTATCTCCTATATTACCTATTGAAATATTAACTTTTTCATTTAAAGCTCTTTTAAATGGATTATTATAAATAAATATATTTATAACATATCTCGCTGAAAAAATACATGCAATCAATATTCCAATTATAATAGGATAAATATTCCTATTTTTCACATATTTAAAATAATATATCACAAGGCTAATTGAAAAAAGACCTGCAATTGGAACAAGAGTTATCTTTGTTGATGCAGTAGCTCCTATGACCGCAATACAAACTAACAATAAAAAATTTTCTTGTTTCTCAATATATCGCCAAAAAATTACTATCATTAAACTGAGCATTATCAAAGATGCTAGGTCTGTCTTCATCGTCATTGCTAATCCCAAAACAACGGGCGTTGTAGATATATAACTTGCAAATAATATTTCTTTTTTTCCTTTATTGTGGAGCTCTTTACATTCTTCATAAACGGTTATAAAAATAAATAAAAATATTTCCACGTTTCCAATTAAAACGTTTGTATCCTGCCCTGTCATTATTAAATAATATAAGCCATTTATTTCACCAAACCATTCATTAGCAAATGTATTAATAGTAACTGTATTATAATTAACAAATAATGTTCTATGTTGCTGAATAAACGCTAATTTCGGCATTCCCTGAACCAATGTGTCATCTGTCATATCATAATAAACAATATTATGTCTAAATAGTAAAAACAACACGCATGAAAATATCAATAAGCTTAAAATATTATATATATCAAAATCCTTTTTTTCAGGAACATATATTTTATATAATTTTTTCAAATAAAATATCATTATAAATACCAAAAAATAAATTATAAAATATATATTCAAATTTTTTTCAGTTAAATTATTCGAAAAAGACAAAATAATCATTCCAATAAACATTACCAAATAACCATAAAGCCATGATAATGTTAATTTCATTGCCCCATCATAATATTTGCTAATAACAAAATACCCACTAATTAGAATCATAGTTTTTAGCAAAATACTCCACACTATTTGTAACATTTTTTCTCCCTATCTCTTAATCAAAATTTCTTTTACACTTTTTCTGTATTTCCATATAAATGTGTTTGTAGTTTTTTTTGTACAGGTTTTTCAACTATTTTATTTGTTATTAAAGCCATAATAATTGTAACTAAAATGCTAACTATCAGCCATAGCATCCTTGTTTTATTAATATTTATTGAAGTATTTACTAAATAGTTTGCTATAATTTGTTGAACAAAAAATCCATATAAATACATTCCATAAGAAATATCTCCTTTAGAAAAAACATTTGAAAAGTAAGCTTTAGGAGAAAATGCAAATGAAAAAACAAAATATGGAAATACCGTATATAATATTATTTCATTGACTATTTCGCCTCTGCTAATACATGGCGTAATTAACATTAAGAAACAGGCTAACTGTAAATTCAATTTTTCATGTAAATTTGATATCGCATATAACATTCCAATGAAATAGTAAGGCACCAAAGCCATTGCGGATGCCCAATCCGTTTGATAATATATGCATGTCCATGTAGGAAAACATAATAGGTGAAGTAACTGAAACAAACATACTCCCACAGTAATAGTATATAATAAAATATGTTTCTTCTCTTTATCCAATTTCAAAACCTTAATAACTATAGGAATCACTATATATAATCCCACTTCTACAGGCAACGTCCATAGTGATCCATTTACTGCATTTGGGTAAATATTATTTTGAAATACTCCTGGTAGAAAATATTCAATACAAAAAATAATATTTTTCAAATATTTCCATGTAACTGGATTTGTAAAATACTCTTTTAATGTTAATGTAGAAAGAAATATACCAGAAAAAAGAATTGCAATTATTGTATACACTAATAAAGGAGGTACTATTCTCATAAATCTTTTCTCTGCATATCTTTTAGGAACTGGATCTGATAACCAACTTTTGGTAATCAAATATCCTCCTATCAAAAAAAATATTTTTACACCAATTATCTGTATTCCGGTTCCCATTACAATTGGAAGTGAAACTCCCAATATATATGCCATATGTCCTGTAATAACCATAATGGCTGCAATAAACTTAATCATTGCAATATTATTATTTCGATTCTGTGCCAATTTTTCCTTATCATCCTTTCAAAATCTTCTGAATTTTTTCGTTATCTCCATATATAATTTTAGAATCATAAGGCCGCTCTTTAAATGCACCATAAATAAGCTTTATATCAAGTTTCTTTTCTTTAATAAATGCTTCTACTTTATCTTTTAACGCTACTGGCTCACCAGAACAAACATTTATAATTCCTGCTATTTCGTCTTGTGTACTTGCTGCCACAATCTGTCTTGCTAATTCATCAATACTGATAAAGTCATATTGAGTTACACCTGTAGTAAATGGGAATTCTTTTTTTCCCTCATTTGCAGTCTGCAGTAATTTAGAAAAGATAGAATTATTTTTCAAATCATCTCCTATAATATAATAAGCTCTTAGCCAATAGATATTTACATCCTTATCTTTTGCATACAACAAAAGGGACTGTCTTAAAGTATTTTTAGCAACTCCATACAGAGATAATGGATTGCATGGTGTATTCTCATCAATTTTTCCTTCCCAATACCCTACCTCATGCATAGTTCCCATAACTGCAATTCTTTTACACCCTGCATCAATTAAATTTTTGAGAAATTCAAAATGCTTTGAAAGATTCTCAATATGCTTTGGTGAGTTATGCACAAATCCATCCTGCCATGCTAAATGAATACACAAATCTGGTCGTCCACACTGTTCATAAATATTCTTATCTCCTGAAAATATATTAACTTTTGAAATCTCAGCTTTAGGATCTATTCCATCGTACCTCAAATCAGATGCTATAACTTCATGTCCATGATTTATAAGTTCTTTCACAACATGATTTCCCATATATCCAGCAGCTCCTGTTACTAAAACTCTCATAATACCTCCTAAAATAGTCCCTTTTTATGTAATCTTTGTTTTTTGGTTAAATTCTGCAAAGCAATGATTTTATCCACAAGAGTGTTTGCCTTTCTTCCATCCATAATACCTTGCTTAACTTTTCCCTTAACAGTTACTTTCTTTATCTGTCCATCCACTTCCACCAATATTTCTGGTCTGATTCTTGCGAACAAGATTCCTCCAAAACAATTGAATCCAGTATGAACTAATTCTTTCCTGCCAAATTCTTTTTCCACTCCGTTTTCATAAGTTATTATCACCGTAATATCTTCAATGAAAATGATATTGTTCACCTTTAGATCGACACGCATAGCTGACATATCGTTCAAAATATCATCAAATTCAAATATATATTTAAATTTAGGATATTCCTCTCTGTTTTTACACCTAATAATATTTAAATCATTAAATCCGTTTTCATTCGCATAATGTAAAACAGCCGGCATCTGTCCCTGCGCGTCTATAATGCCAGTTCCCTCTCTTCTCAAAGTATCCATAAGGCGAACCATCTGTTCCTGTGGCAACAACATCGCCTTCTCGGAAAACGATAATTGTATATCCGTATATGTTTCCCACCATGCCTGTTTATCATGTAATGTTGCCGATGTTTCAATATTTTCCCACATTCTGTAAATAGCTGTCGACTCCTGAATATCTGTTACTCCACATACTCCTGCCACACGCATGAAATATTCCCAGTCCTCCATAATATTCAGGCTGTCATTAAATTTTATTCCCAAATTTTGAAATACATTAGTCGGAAATGCTAAAGTCATTAATGGACATTTATTTGTTAAAAACTGTAATAACAGATTAAAATCACTGCAATAATCCGGTGATGGTTTAGTTTCCGCACGATATCCAAGCGCAGGAATATTTTTCCAGCCCTGTGAAAATGCATATGAGTGCAATACACGCCCATCATTTTCTTTAGCCGCCTCATAAAATGCCTCAGCCCATCCTTCAAATAAAATATCATCATCGTCGAATATAGCAATATATTTTCCTTGGGCATGAGAAAATCCAAAATTTAAAGGCTCTGTTCTCGTACCATTTTCCAATTCAAAATATCGTATCTTCTCTCTAAATTCATCTGCCTGATCATCTAATATTGTTTTTATTACTTTCTTTCCTTCCTCATTTGCTTTATGTGCAATAAGAATGATTTCAAAATCATTAAATGACTGTGCATTCAGGCAAAGAAGTGATTCTCTCAGACCCATTTCTCTTTTTCCTTGTGTTCTTACCAATACTGTTAAAAATGGTCCATCTTCTCTTTTTTTATTTATATAAGTTACCTTTGATTCTAATTCATTTAAGTATTGTTTGACTGCTGTATGTTCTGTCAACTCTGACAGCCATGCATATTCTGTTCTGTTATTATTCATCTGTTTTCCACCATCTTACCCTATTTTAAATCTCATTTCACAATAATCATCGTCCAAAAATCTTGCAATTTTATGATCCGGGTCAATACAGTCAGGCAGTTTATTTTCACTTTCCCTTTTCACAAACTCATTCACAGCTTTCTTTTCCGCTTCTCCTCCAACATTTTCAAACACTTTTTTCAAATGTTTCACCCTGTCAAAATTAGACCATTTATAAGCTAATAAAAGTGCAGCCTCCGCCGAATAATATACTTCTGCTCCAGTTGGCTTCCAGCAGGCATCCGTTGTCAAAGTTTTTGCATGATATACTACTGCATTTGGTACATAAACAATCTTATATCCTGCAAGTCTCAATCTCCACGAAAAATCTAAATCATCACAATACAAGAAAAATGTATCAGCATCAAATCCACCAATCTCATCATATGCTTTCTTTCTAAATATCGTACAAGCTGTCGATGCCCATTCTGTTTCTCCTGTTTTTTGGTCATATTCTTTTGCATGCTCCAATGGTGTTTGTCTCGCTTCTACCATTGCAATTTTTTCATCTTGGTCAAATGCATCAAACATATGAACCAAAGCTGAAGTTTCCAGTATTACATCCGGATTCATAATCAATATATATTCCCCATCTGCTTCTGACGCCATTAAATTATGGCCTTTGGCTGTCCCAGAATTAAAACCAAAATACTTATATGCAAATTCTATTTCATCTGCTGTAATCTCTTTAATATAATCTATATCTTCTTCATTAAAAATTTTCTCTGGTGATGCATCACCATATACTAATTGGGCTGATATTAAATTTCCCCTTTTTTTATATACCTTTACAGCCTGTACTAATGCTTTTATTGCTCTATATAATGATTGTTTCTCATTTCCATAGATCACCGATTGAATTTGAATTTTTCTTTCAATATTTGCCATAAATTATCCTCTCCATATTTTACTAAATCTGATACAGCAATCTTTATTATATACTGTTCATGTTTTTTTCTAACTACTTCTAAAGCCTGATCTAATTTTTCCTGCCGATTATTTTGAAATTCCTTATTAAACGGTACCCTGTATTCAGATGTCGTCTTCATGATACAGCTGAAATCCGTTTTTTGCATGTAACGAACCCAAAGATCCCAATCTTCTAAATAATCCAATGAAGTGTCTAATCCTCCTAATTCTGTAAAAAGTTCTTTTGAAAACATAATACACTGTATTGGAATATAATTATGATGACATAATTTTACTTTATCAAAAGATTGCTGATATCGTGAATTATACGCTTTTATTTCAAATTCATATGGATCTGTCGATTTAATCTCTATTGGCGTTTCAAATCCCAGAGAATATGCTGCCATATTTCCATCTTTTTCTAAAGCAGCCACAAGTGTTTCTACATGGTCTGCATAAAACACATCATCGTCATCAAGAAAGTTCAAATATTTTCCACTCGCTAATGTCATTCCAATATTTCCGGCAAAAGATCTGCCCTTTTTTTCTTCAGTCGCAACATATCTAATATTTAAATCACCAAACTGCGTTTTTATCATATTTTCAGCTGTCGGTTTACCATCTTCCACAACAATAATTTCTATATTATCGTATACTTGATTTCTCAAGCTTAGAAGTGTTTCTCTTAAAACAGATGGTCTTCCACAAGTTCTTACAATTACAGATACTAATGGTTTATCCTTCAGTTCTGTATATCTGTAAAAACTACCTATTCTTGTTTTCTCATAATCCCATCCATAAAATTGAGCAATCGTGCGATTCTTTTCTTTCGTTTTTCTAAAATACGGGACTTTTTTCCAATGTTCCAGAAATCCCTTCAAAAGTTTGGTTTTTGCTCCCGGAAACGGACTCCTGTTTAAAAATAACACTTTCCAGAATTCATAATACCCTTGTAATATCTGCTTTATCGTACCAAATCTATATCTTAAAAATAAATTGTTTTTTATAGATTCTATATATTGAACAGGCTTAACTTCATTCTTTTTTGCATAAGAATAATGATATAATGAAACATTAGGACAATATCTAATCAGATACCCATTTGCACGAATTCGCCAGCTTAAGTCTACATCTTCTGCATACATGAATATATTTTCGTCAAAGCCTTTTATTTGTTCAAATACCGTTCTTCGCACTGCAAAAGCTGCCCCAGACATCCAACTTGTTTCTCTTGTCACTGGATTGTAAATTTTAGGATGTTCGTATGGCAACTGCCGCATTTCCCAAGCCCCAATATTCTTCTCTGACAATATAATTTCTTTCTGTAATTCCGTAAATGTATTTTCCAGAATCTCGGTGTCAATATTTATAAAACAAATAATTTCATCATTTCCAAGAGCAGCTCCAACATTGTTGGCTTTTCCAAATCCAAGATTAGAATTTTCTTCTTTTATAATATACTTACCAAAATATTGTGGCTGGTAATCCTGTAACTTTTCTATTGTTTTATCTGATGAATGATTATCTACAATATATACATTAAGTTTTTCGCCAATATTCCATTCCCTATCAAGAGATATCAAACAATTATTTATCCACTTTTCAGAATTATATGTGACTAATACTATGTCCATTTTTCACCTATATAAAATATGAATTTTCTCTGCTATTTGCAAATACCTGTATTTTGCTTGGAATTTCAATATATGACGAATTATACCCGGTATTTACAATCTCTACCTGCCTTACGCCATGGAGCCATGTTAAAATCTCATGTTTTGATTGTGTCCCCTGTGCTACTGTTGCACAAACAACATATTCCCCATTCATAATCCTAGGCAACTGATAATGGAATTCTACTTCTAATACCTGTCCTTTTTTCCCCTTTATTACTTCTTGTTGATTAATAAAATTATTAATGTCATATAATGGTAAGCCTTTTTTATTTTCCATTATAAATCCAACTATAAGACTATCCATATCTTCCATGCATTCAACTACAACATGCGCTACATACTTTTTATCTACATACTGAGTATTCGCATAATCTCCTGTTTCTGTCGTAAAAAAAACAGATTTAATCTGGACTTTTTCATTATGAAATCTATCATCCACATGTGTTAAAACAGGATACTTTCGTTCCTCGTCTATCTCAATAATAAACATTTCTTTTCCATCTTTATCTTTTGTATGTGCAGAAACATATTCATATTTCTTTCTTTTTTCATCCATATACATGTCGCAGCCAAGATTAGCATCTCCAAAGAATTTAGGAGTTCCTTTTTCTAACCACAATACTCTGGAACACATCTGGCGTACACTTCCAATATCATGCGTTACAAATAAAATTGTAACCCCCTTATCTCTTAATTCTGCAAATTTCTTATAGCACTTATTTTGGAAAAAAATATCGCCAACACTAAGTGCCTCATCCACTATCAAAATATCTGGTTCCACATTAATTGCGACAGAAAATGCCAGTCTGGCAAACATACCACTGGAATATGTTTTCACAGGTTGATCTATAAAATCACCAATATCTGCAAACTCAACAATATTATCGACTTTCTTTTCCATTTCCTTACGATTATATCCCATCATTCTACCATTAAGGAAAATGTTCTCCATGCCAGTATATTCCTCATTAAATCCTGCTCCCAGTTCAAGCAATGCGGATATTTTCCCCTTTATCTCAACATCTCCTTCTGTAGGATTTAATACTCCAGTAATAATTTTTAGAAGTGTTGATTTTCCGGCACCATTAGTCCCAATAATACCAACTGTTTCTCCCTTTTCCACATTAAAATTGATATTATTCAATGCATTAAATTCTCTGTATCTTTTTTTACTTCCCAGGCTAAACGCATCAAAAACTCTGTCTTTTGTAGAAGAATATATTTTATAGGTTTTCTTCAAGTTCGTAATTCGAATTATATCTTCACTCATCCTTACTCCTTATTTCTATGCGAATCTTATAAAACATCTGCAAAATGTGGCTTTAATTTTTCATATGCCCTTACACCTGCAACAAACAAAATAATTGCAATTATCCAATAATACGCCAACATAGGTAATGTATTACTCATAATTCCTTTATGATATATTAAACTATCACGATACCCATTTACAATATAATAAAATGGATTCATCATAAGAACCTTCTGAATTGTTTCTGACATAATCCCTATTCTCCATACAATAGGTGTCAGCCAAAACAAAAGCTGTATAATAATGGACACAAATTGTAATGTATCTTTAAAAAATACCTGTAATGAAGAAGTCAGATATGCTATACCTGTACATAGCACAAACATGTATCCAATATAATAAACTAACTGAAGCCAATATATATTTGGAGCAATTCCATATATTATGCATAACAACATTGCAAATATAAGTAAAAATACTTGTATGAAAAATCCTGAAATGATCTTTGTTAGTGGCAAAATATCTACATTAAAAACAACTTTTTTCACTAAATATTTATAATCTACTACACCTGTTGTTGCATTCACAATAGCATCACTGATAAAGAACCATGGAACAATTCCTGTAACAAGCCATACAATAAACGGGATACCATCTACCGGCTCTGACTTAAACCCTATTTGAAATATAAACCAGTAAATTATTATTGTAACAATCGGTTGAATAAATGCCCAGCAAAATCCAAATAGTGACCCTGCATATTTTGTTTTAAAATCATCTAATGCAAATTGACACACAAATTTTATATCTATTTTATTCCTCATTTAAATATTCATACCTCTTAGGTACATTCCTTTCTTATTGACATTTAACAAAGCATAATTATAACATATCACATATTAAAATACAACAAAGCTACAATTTGATTACTTTCTTGTAAACTCCTGCTGCCTCTAATGTTCTCTCCATCCGGAACTTCATCTGTCTTTTCATACTTCCAAATGTTTTCCTGGTTGCTGCGCCACTCTCATGAAGTACCTGTACAGATGGATCATATACAATCTTATGTGCTTTCTTCTGACACCGATATGTCAGTATATATTCTTCATAATAGAACTGTGTTTCCGGTTCGAATGCCTTTACTTCATTCTGTATGAAGTCTTTAGAAAAGATCAAACACGCTCCAAACGGCACGATATCTTCATGTCGTTTTTTATACCAGTCTGCTTTTTTCGCTTTCTCTTTTATTTTCTTTTTTTCCGCAGACTGCTGCTGCAGATAAAGAATCGGATATAACATTGTGAAATTCTTCAATCCCAGACGATTCATGCGAATCGTATACTCTGCTTCTTCCAGTGTCCGAACTCTGGTATCCATCGGATTCTGATGTTCCTGATTCCCGGCTTTTATCACATCTGGCCCCAGTACTGCAAATGGACTTTCTTCATATATGCGATCCAGTCGTTCTGTGAAATCCTTCTGTGTGAACTCGATATCATTATTACAGATAATCATATATTCTGGATCATAATGTGATCTGGCATACTGATAGCCTGCATTATTGGCTCTGGAAAATCCACATTTTTCCTGCATCTGCAGAATCTGTACCTGTGCGCAGTCTCTGTATTTATCTTTCAGTTCCTGACGCTTTGCGTCCGGTTTTTGTGTATCATTGTCTACGATAATGACGCGCAGATGTTCGATATCATTCATCCTAAAAATAGAAGATACACAGGATTCTGTTACAGATAGGTCTCCATAATGCAGAATCACAAAACATGCTTTTATCATTTGCTACTCCTACATACTGCTCTTAAAAACGGATACAGCGCTTTCACACTCACCATCTTTGTCATACTCCACACCGCCATTTTCTGCATAAATGGCACATCTACTTTAGAATTCAGCTTTACCAGTGAATTCTTTCGATATTCTGGGAAGTAGGTCTTTATCATCCGATAGATATAATCACTTAATTCCCTGATATCTTCTTTTGCTGCCCCCTTGGCCAGCTGTATGAACGTGGCCATGATCCGCAAAGCAAACAGTTCAAAATTCTCCTCACTATTACAGATACCATATTCTCTGGCCTTTATCACTGCTTCTTCCACTGCCTGATATGGCAGCTTATAGGTCTTTAATCCCTGAAAACTGTGCATGGCAGAGGATGCATGCTGTACATAGTAATATTCAGACTGTGGCAGTGTCTGGATACATGGTGTCACACCACTGAAGAACAGACTGATCGGCATATCTTCGCCTCTCACTCCGGTGGCAAATCTTATATCATGGTTTATCCAAAGTTCTCGTTTGTATAAGTGAGAACAGACTGCTGAGATCCGGAATGTCCACTCTTCTTTGCTTCCTTTCCGGTATTCTCCCGGAACAATGTCCTGCAAGACTTTTTCCTGCTCGTCTACCATTTTCAGTCCACAGATCACCAGATCAGCATTTTTTTCTTCGGCCAGATTTACCAGATCTCGGATATAATCTTTTCCAATATAATCATCTGCATCTACAAAAGTAAGATAAGTTCCTGTTGCAGTATCGATCCCCCGATTTCTGGAAACGGATACTCCACTATTTATCTGCGTAAGCAGCTGTATCCTCTCATCCGCCTGCTGCCACTTTCTGATTAGTTCTTCTGTTCGATCACTGCTGCCATCATTGATAACCAGAATCTCCAGATTCTCATAGCTCTGCTCAGTGACCGACTGTAGACATTTTTCAATGTATGTTTCATTATTGTAAGCTGGAATGATCACAGATACTTTTGCACTATCCATGAAGCTTCTCCATTTCTTCTTTTTCTTCCGCTTCTACCTTTTCTACTTCAGTCTCGATTTTCTGTTCATGTTCTTCAGCTGTCTCATGACTGCGAAGCGCTACTTCCGCAGACAATACCGTAATCTTTTCTTCCAGCTGAGAAACAATAATCGACAGTGTAAATACCTTCTCAAACAGAATGATAATCATGATCAGAAAAACCAGATTCGCTGGTGACATAATTCCGATCAGATCTGTCAGCTTATATACGATCTCCGGGAATGCTCCCATCAGAAGCAGTACTCCTGCAAAGAAGATCCAGAAAATGGTATCTTCCATCTTCACCTTTAACCTGCGGATTTTATATAAGATCCAGATAACGGTCGCTGCAGAGGCCATGATCAACAATATTCTTAATGTTACTGACATATCAGCTCTCCTTTCCCCGTTTTCTTACCCACTGGAACAGGAAGATGGAGAACATCATCTTCATCATATACCAGATGGAGCTCTTGAAGTTCAGATAACTGACTCCGGCAATTCGCTCATGCATCTGTACCTGCACTTCCTCGATCTTCACTCCACAGTTCAGCAGATAAGCCAGAGTGTCCGGTTCCGGGCTGTAATGCATATCATATCCGAACCGTTTGATCATTTTCTTATTAAAAAGACGCATACCAGAGGTCACATCTCCGATATATTTTCCTTTTGTAGTAAGGAAAATAGCCGTTGTGATCAGCTGGCTGCCGATCATTCTGGAATTAATCGGTTTCCGCTCGGTCTTAAACCTGGAACCAATGACGATATCTGCCCCGGTCTGCTCCATACAGGCTTGCAGATCCTTGATATACATCGGATCATGCTGACCATCACCATCCAGTTGCAGTACGTAGTCATATCCATAGTAATTAGCGTAGCGCATACCGCTCTTAATAGCTCCGGACAATCCCACATTAATCGGCAGATCCAGCAGATTATATCCTCTTCTGGCACAGATTTTTCTGGTATCATCTGTGGAACCATCATTGATAATCACGTAATCATATTGAGGGTAGTTTTCGATGAGATTATCCACTACCCGTTCGATATTTTCCGCCTCATTATAAGCCGGAATAATAATCAATATCTTCAAACGTATTTCTCCTCTTGCTATTTTTCATAGCTTTTGTAACCTATTTTATAAAAATGCATCAGAAGCTTTACCACCGGCTTCGGCCAGAATTTTGCGAACATCTCCAGTTCTTCCTGTGTCTTCTCCTGATTTTTCAGGCAGGTCTTCGTGGTCGCTCCATCATGAATCCGGTAATAGAACAGATTCTTTGGAATATAAGTAAATCTTCCTTTTTCTTTTGCAATCTCCACAAACATTTCCCAATCCAGTGCGTAGTGATAACCAGACTGAAAAATACTCTCTCCCAGCATCGTTCTGTGATAACAGACCGATGGACAGCAGATTCCATTTCCCAGGGACTGTACTCCCAGCTTCACCCACCGCTGATCTGCCAGAAATGGCACTCGAAGGGGCAGCTTCATGATCTGCTTAATCAAAAGGCTCACATCCCATCGTACTTCCTGATGCTGATTGATAATCCGATAATCGGTCATGGCAATCAGGGTATTCGGATACTTCTCCAGATACTGATCCATATACTTCAGATAATCCTTATGGTAGATATCATCCTGATGGGTGATTGTCACATACTCTGTCCCGGCCTGATTATAAGCAAAATTCCAGTCTGCCTGCAGGCTGCTCTTGCCATCTCTCACATAATAGGGCAGCTGATACTTCTTCGCCAGATTTTCAATATAGGCACATGGTGTGGAGGTACATACAATCACTCTGGATCTCACCGACTGGTGTACCACCGACCGGATACTCTTCTCCAGATATGGAGATTCTCCATATGCACATACCGCAAATGTGTGACTGATCATAAACTTCTAAACCGCCTTTTGTATCTATTTACATAAACCATATCCTGAAAAATAATACTTTTTGCATGATATGGGCTATTACATTATAACAGAGTCTTTTGAAAAGAGAAACCCTGTAGTTTCTTAAAAATTAACCAAAAATTAGGAAATATCTGATATTCTGGCATTTTTATGCCAAGAATTTATAATTGCCTTGCCCTGAAATTTTCAAAAAACACAATTTCCGGGGTCAATTTATCTGGAAATAGGTTATACCACGAAAATTACCAAAAAGAAGATCTCCACTCCGGGGCTCCATATCGATAAAAACAAATAATATTGACCCCGGAAATCTCAAAAAACCATAAATGCGTGGTTACCAGACTATTCCACATCAGAAGAGCCACACCTCACGGCATGGCTCATCTGTATCAGTCACTATTCTATCCCAAATTCCTTCAGCAGTTGCTCTTTAAATTCTCTATCCTCTGTAGATCTCTTAAGATCATCCAGACGATTTTCTTCTAATAATCTGGCTGTCAGCGCTGCATTTTGTCTTGCTTCCTCTTCACGCCCACGCTCTATTCCACGTTCCATGCCCTTTTTTACTCCATCATCATAGAGCATCTGTCCAAGTCTCGTCATTGCCAATACCTCCTTTATTTCATTCAATTCTCCGGCACTTAAGAATTTATCTGCCAATGTATATAGCATCGCCATGGTCTTTTCTGCGGTAAGCTGCTTTTCCTGCTTCACGATCTGGATGGCTTCTTTAATAACATCCTTTCGACACATCTTACTGGTCATCAATGGAGTAAGTGTCAGATTGGCAAAGTCGTCTTCACTCAACGGTTTTCTGTTTTTCTTACATTCGTTCTTTTGTATTTCAGAAAGGTTCTCTTATGTATTTTATCTTTTGTACTACTCTGTACCCGCTACTCTATCCCAAACTTCTTCAGCAACTGTTTCTTAAATTCTCTATCCTCTGTAGATCTCTTAAGATCATCCAGACGATTTTCTTCTAATAATCTGGCTGTCAGCGCTGCATTTTGTCTTGCTTCCTCTTCACGTCCACGCTCTATTCCACGTTCCATGCCCTTTTTTACTCCATCATCATAGAGCATCTGTCCCAGTCTCGTCATTGCCAATACCTCCTTTATTTCATTCAATTCTCCGGCACTTAAGAATTTATCTGCTAATGTATATAGCATTGCCATGGTTTTTTCTGCTGTAAGCTGCTTTTCCTGCTTCACGATCTGGATGGCTTCTTTAATAACATCCTTTCGACACATCTTACTGGTCATCAATGGAGTAAGTGTCAAATTGGCAAAGTCGTCTTCACTCAACGGCTCACCTGCTTCTATCTTAGCTTTTACGCTTTGAAAGATTTCATCCGCATCATGACCTGTCAGGTAAACCGGATTTACCTGATAGGTATAAATTCCACAATCCAACTTCGTCTTTACCTTCTTAATCCCACCTGAATAGATCACATAGGTAATTACCTTCTTCTTTTCTTTCCTCATCAAAATTGCTTCATATACGTGAAATCGCATCAGATCATCTGTAACATGATCTTCTGTGGTCTGGAACTCGATATGTACGATCACATCTTCTGTTGTCCAAAAGTTGTAGTCCATATACAGGTTATCAATGTGAATCTCTATTGCTTCAGTCGGCTTGCTGTCTACAAATTCATAATGAATATTCAAAGTTTTTAATATTGTGTCTCGAAAATAGTCAAACCCCATTTTCATCACTGCATCTTCGTGCTTCGTTACCGTCGTCATAAAAGTCTCCTTTCTGTTTGTCTTACGTTCGTTCTTTTGTATTTCAGAAAGGTTCTCTTATGTATTTTATCTCATTTTATCTTTTGTACTGTTCTTGATGTCCTCCCGTCATCTTTATTGTAACATAACTTTACGCAAATGATACATTTTATTTTAAATCAATATATTTTTCTATTACTCTCTCCTGATATCCTGCCACTCCAAACTCTCTGATTCGTTCTGCCACCGGCACCAGTCTCTCATCTGTGATTCTTTCCAGTATAGCCAGTCGCTTTTCTGAGATTTTTTCTTCTGATCGGCTCTGCTCATAGTCTTCTACTGTCATGTGCCAGTATTCGGTCTCGCCTTTATAATACTGGATGACCTTCTGTGCAATCAGCAGTCCCTCTGGATCGAAGTCCCCGGCATAGCAGATTCGGATTCTGGCTTGTGCTGCCAGATCCAGAAGTAGGTGTGTTTTGTCAACAAGAATTCCTAAAAATCAGAAGGAAAATTCCCTGTTTTCAGAAGCGGAATTCCCTTCTTTCGGAAGGACATTATTGGTTGTTTAAAGTTTCCCTCCGGGGGCTCATGGCGCTGCCCTGAGAACCTGCAAGGGACCAGTCCCTTGACCCCGCCCTCGACCGGAGGCAGGAAAGACAAAAGTCTTTCAATACATTAGGGTAATCCGTGGCATTCCATCAAGAGCTGCCCGGGCGCACAGGCGCCCAGCGTACTGTCTCTTGACTCCATGCCCGCTCCCTTAGTTTATTCTTGTTTTGCAGTCTGCTTCATCAAAGCGTGCTCCATTCGGTAACTTTTTCCCTGGAACACCAACAAATGGCCATGGTGAACAAGTCTATCGATCATGGCTGCAGCCATCTGGTCATCTGTAAATATACCGCCCCACTTGGAGAATTCAAGATTTGTGGTTAGAATGAGACTCTTTTTCTCGTAACTGTCAGATATCACCTGAAACAGCAACTGGGATCCTTCACGATCAACTGGTACATAGCCCCATTCGTCCAAAATGAGCAGATCCTGATTATTCAGGTCATTGCGGAGCCTTTCCAGCGTTCCGTTTTTTCGGGCTTCGGCAAGCTTAAGAACCAGTTCTGTAACTGTGTAGAACCGTGTCTTGTATCCACGAATACATGCAGCTATTCCAATAGCAATCGCCATGTGAGTTTTACCAATGCCCACTGGGCCATACAGCACGAGGTTATCATGTTCTGCTATGAAATCGGCATTCTCAAGACATTCTCGGCTCAATACAGGAGGAAGCTTTACACAATCATAAGTGTATCCCTCAAAAGATTTGAAGACCGGGAAACGAGCTCTTTTGACCAGACGAGCTTTCTTGTTTTCATCTCGAATGGTCAGTTCTGCTTCCAGCATCTCAAGAAGGAATTCCAACTGTTTCGGCGTTCCCTCTGTATCACACCGGTCAGCAATGCTTGGAGAGAGGAACAGCTTCCGGCAGTCCTGTCGGATACATTCGATCATTTCACAGCGTTCTTTTGGTGTGATCATGCCTGAACACCTCCCTTCACAGTGGCTTTTCCCAGAAAGGCTTCGTCATATACAGATAAGGAAGGACCAGCATCTGAAGGGGTATCGATACCGTATCCGGAAATACGTCCTGCAAGAACGACTGCATCAGAATGGTGGATACAGCCATTACGTACAGCCTGTGACATAGCACTGAGTGCCGATCGGTAACCATACTGCTTTGATATCTCGTTCATCAGATTTAGCTGGGTTTTCAGTTCACCCCGATCAAGTTTATCCATGTAATCGCGGAGAGTTGCATCCGTATCCTGACGTACGCCACTGTTTTTCCAGGCTCCCGGATTGCGGGTAAGCACTTCCAGCATGGTGCTGTAATCAGAGATATCTGTACGGTCTGTTCCATACATTCTTTTATGACGCACAAGCAGGCTCCTGTCCGTGTTGTAGATCTCAACATAATGAGCTTTTAAACCAACCCAGACCTTCTGGTTTCTATTCTGAGGCTTTGTTGAATAGAAATGCTTTCCGTCAATACAGATTTTTCCATATCCATCTGCTTTGAATTGCTTGTAGGTACATGCGTTAAACTCTTTAGCGGGAAGCGGTGAAAGTGCTGCTTTATCCTGTTCGAACAGATCTGATATAAGCTCTTGCTTCTTATAATGAAGCTCTGCCGCCTTGATCTGGTGCTTATCCAGCAGTTCTTTATTGAATTCGACGACATCATGATACTTTGGGACTGGAACAAACAGGTTTCTTCTGTTGTAGCCGACTTTATTTTCAACGTTTCCCTTTTCATAGCCTGCATATGGAGACGTAAAGCGGACCTCGCATCCATAATGAGCCCGGAAACGGGAGAACAGTTCGGTTTCATGTATCGTATCTCCGATCCGTCGGCCGACACCGGTAGCATTGTCGAAGACCAGAACATTAGGTACACCACCGATATAATGAAAGATATCGATCAGTCCCTGACATACGCATTCGGCTGTCTCACCACCGAACACCTGATTAAAACTGTCATTACTGAATGGAAATGATACTGTCAGGAACTTCCTGCGTACACAGTCATTGTCTTCATAGAAATCAGCTTCTCCAAAGTCAACCTGTGCACAGCCTGGTTGCCAGATCAGATCTAGACTTGCCTTTCCGGGTTCGTCAGATCGTATATCCCTGAGATATTTCTGGACAGTATCATAACTGCCTGTGTATCCCTCTTCTTTGGTGAGGCGGTCAAAAACTCTCTTCGCGGTATGCTGCTGCTTCCTCCAGTGTTGTCTGTCTTCTTCCAGGTATTCGGAAATCTTATCCTTATAAGGATCGAGGATTGAAGGTTTCTTTGCAGCTATTGGGATTTCCGGCGAAAAATCGGATTGATCCAGGTATTTTTTGATTGTTTTAGGATCAACACCTGTCTCTTCGTGAATTTCAGAGATTTTATATCCCTTTTTCTTTAAATCTCTGATATGATTGATTTGGGACATGTTGAGCATCTTCCTTTCCTCCTTTATCTTTTGGTGGTGCTTAAGATAAAGGATATGTGATTGGTTAAGGTCTATCAATATGTCCTTTCTATTTTCAGGGAATTCCCTTTCTGATAACAGGGAATTTTGTTTCCGATTTCAGGTACTTTTATTATACGCTACACAAGTAGGATAGATGCCAGCCTTGGCTGACCATTCATGCACATACAGGCACAGGTGCCTTCCTGACAGAATCCATTCATGCCTGCATGAGGAGTACCTTCTTTTTTCCATGCTTGAATGCCAGAAATCATACAATAGTTCGATATCTCATCCAGTAAAATACCAGCCTTCAGATAACTCTTACTCTGTCTTTCGCCTCTCCTCGACAGCGGATTCACAACTTGCTTCTCTTTCCGCTGCCCGTCACTCTATTTTTCACATCTCCTCAACAGCGGATTCACAACATGCTTCTCTTTCCGCCGCCCGTCACTTTATCTTTCACATCTCCACAGTAGCGGATTTCTCACTTGCTTCTCTTTCCGCCGCCAGAAAGTCCCCACGATATCATCCGGCTCCCGGCCAGTCATCATCCAGTTCTGCCATCTCAGGAAACCGCTGAATACTGAGGCGAATCCGCTCCAGAAGCGTCGATTCCAGTGATGCCCCTTCGATAAACAGATTCTCCAGACGTACCACCAGACGCTCGATCTCCACGCTATATTCTGACATCTGATACCGGTATTTTCGGTTCTTAGCAGGCACTGCTCCGGCCGATACTCTGCAAAATAGGGATCTTCCTTCATCTGAGCATAGACTTCCTCCTGGTACATCCAGTAATGAAGCTTCTCATCATTTTCAAAAAAATGCGCATAATGCATCGATATCGATCTACATTATCCGCATTCAAATACTTCACTTCCGTCAGTGGACGAATTAATTTATCCGTTATCTGCATGAGATTATTTCCCATCTGAAATGTTATGATACTGTCAATCATAGCATTTCAGATGGGAAATGACAAGGTTTATAATTCACACTGCATCCTTTTTCCTTCTGCATCCCATATGTACAGCACCAGTTTATTTTTCTTTCTATAATCATACAGTACACCATGTTGTTTGTTGCTTTTGTTCCATGCTTCCAGTTTTTCTTTTTTTATTACTGGTCCATATATCTTTTTTCCTTCTGTCTCACTGGATTTTATCTCACAATCATATTCTCTTCCTTCATAAGAAAGCACAACATCCGCATCATGCTCATCCAGTAATAATCTACAGGGAATCTTCTTTTCTCGCAACTTTTTTAAGATCTCATACATTTCTTTTCCAGCCTGTGATTCGCCGCATCGAAATTCATCACTGCTCTCATCTCTTTCTGTTAATCCAAAATACTTTTCCAGCTTTTTCTTTAAAGCTGCAGTCTCTTTTGGCATTGTTTTTTCAAAATCTGCTTTCAGGATTTTTGATATTTCCGCCCGTATTTTCTGACCTTCCTGTTGCTCTTTCCTCATTCGACGGTAAAACTTAGAATTCAATTCCAGATTTTCAATAAATCGTCTTCCTTTTTCTGTTTGTGCACGTACTGCATAGTGATCTTCTTCTCCGTGCTTCTCTATCTGTGGATGTTCCCCATTATAAATATCATCTTTGCATGGATCCAAAGTCAGGCTCAGTTCTTTATCTGACTTCGTTTTATTACATTTTCGACAGGCATACACCATATTCTCATATGCATCTGTGTTCCATTCTACATCTGATTCTTTGGATACATAATGATCTTTTTCGAAATAGAATTCTCCTGCCACATTATCCTGCTCCCGCATTCCACAATATGCGCACTCAAATCGAAAATCATTTCGGAGATACATTTTACATTTTTTCGAATGGTACGTAACCCAGTGTTTTTTTCGAGTATAATCCATTACTGCTCCTTTTTCTTCATATCTCTCAACTGTTCCAGTATCTCCTGTAAATTTCTGTTTTGGGTATCCATGAACGCCAGATCTTTATTTTCCTGCCTGTTTCCGCAGGCTCTCTTTATTTTTGCTGTCAGTTCCTGCATTTTAGATATATTTGCCAATTCTGACTTATTCAACTGAAAATCATATTCTTCCAGTTCTGTTTTGTAATTATCCAGTGGATAATTCGTCAACAACACGGCATAAATATTACTGTCCTGTTTCCGGATCTCTTTTAACACATCAATTCCTTTATAGGACACATGCAGCTTATCTAATTCATGATCAATTAATAAAAAATCCACATCATTTTCTATAATGTATTCATAAAAATTCTCTACACTCTGAGGATACTCACACAATCCCAATAACTTAAGTCCGTAAAGTTCAAATCTGGCCTGCATCAACTCGATATTCTTTTTTTCGTCCTCTATATATAATCCTGTCAGCATTTTTTCCATCAAGTTGTCTCCTTTTTCATAAAATGAACTACAAATTTTGCTCCCCCCAGTTCCTTAGAATCCATCACATAAATCGTACCGTCATAAGATGATACAATGTCTTTCACGATATTTAAGCCAAGCCCGATTCCATCATCTTCCTTTGTAGTATAAAATGCATGGAAGATTTTCTCTCTTTCTGGTTCTGGCACCCCCACGCCGCTATCTTCAAAAAGCAGTTCTATAGTTTCATCGTCTTCTGTAAACTGTATTTGAATTTTCCGATTGCTTCTCTCTTTTACCTGCTCAAATGCATTCGTAATCATATTAATAATGATAGATTCCAGATCTATCTGACGCATAGTCATGACGATATCTGATCGTGAATTCCATTGTATCTGAATATCAAAAGGTTTTAACATTGGCAGATACAATTTGCAGATACCATCCAATACCATACCAAAATTCAATTCTGTTTCCGGATTTCTCTTTTTCTTTCTCAAAAATTCCACGATCATGGCGCTGTAACCAGAAATACGTTCAAAATCAGACACCACATTTTTCGTAACCTGCTTAAAACTTTCCATGTTTAAGATTTCTGCCAGTTCCTGATAATAGGATAACGTCCCGCCTATCCTGGAAACAACATCCTGTGTTTCATGTCCAAAGTTGCCCGTAAGAATTCCCAATGTTGCCAGGTTCTTATACATGGATAATTCCGTTTCCTGATAGTCAATGTACTCTCGATATGCATTCTCTCGCTGTTCACTGCTTTTTTCTTTCTCTTCCTGGAACTTTTCGTCATTCTTTTTCCATTCCTGTATGACATGCAGAACATAATTTCCAGACCTTGTTTTTTCCGCTTCTGCCACAAGCAATTGCTCTATTTTATTATAATATGCATCCTGTTTCTTTTTATGCTCTTTTTCCTTCTTTTTCTCCTCTTTTTTCTTTTCTTCTTCTTTTTCCAGCTTTTGTTTTAGTTCATCATCCGCTATTTTTTTTCGAATTCGTGAGATCAGATACATTGACTTTAATATGAATTCTTTTAGCTGTTCATAAGCTTCATTTTCAATCAGTCCTTCTCTGTTCGTTGCGTCAATCAGCAATGGATTTTGTTCATCTGATATCTTAATCACACCAATCGTCTGATTATTACCCACTCGATATCCATGTGTATCTGATGTTTTTGCCTTATCCAGCCCCAGCCAGTCATTTCCAATTTCTCCATACGGTTTTACGCGAAAATTATCCCGGTATATCTTTACCCCACTGTAAATATTCAGTACCTGAACAGCTAAACGATATGCATAAGTCTCATTTGTCAGATGATGAGCATCTCGCAGGAAGTAATACAACTCAAATGTCAGGTCTCCACAAATTAACGGTTCCTCATATGTCTCTTCTTCCTTCTCAGAATGCCCCTGGATATCTTTATAAATGATCTGGCTGTCTCGTCCCCCATTGCAGATCCTCGCTTCTACTTTTGCAAAAGCGAGATCCAATATACTGTTTACTGACAATTCTTCCGGTATCTCAAACTGATCTGCGATCAGTTCTATATGAAACGGATCTTTCTCTATAAATTCTGGTGCCACCAGTAATCGAAGTTCTTTTTGTAATTTATCAATATCCTTCTGTTTCCAGTTGTCCCGCAAACGTTCCAACACCATAACTATACCGGTACAGTTTGCTCCGTTTTTCTTTCCGTCCCACAATTCTTTTAAAATCTGATAAGATCTTTCCTCTTCCCTCTTTTCGATTTCTGTCAGTGGATTCTCGATTTCCTCTAATTTTAATTCCACTTTTTCCTGCTTTTTCAGGATCGGTAAGACGTTTTTTTCTATCATATCCAGGTACAGACCTTCGAATGCATATTCATAATTTTCACAGATCTCACCTGCTGTTTTTCGAACATATTCCTGTTCCTTTTCATCATCTCCTGTCAAAGGTAGAGAAAGAAAATATTCAAGCTGATTCGCCAGATATTTTGCTGCAGCAGTATCTCTTTTATTTCTTAATATTTTGATACGCTGCTTTAATCCGTCTATCGATATTTCCTCAAATTTATTCCAGTTTATAGAAACCTTATAGCTTTCCTCCTCTGTGTAGGAATAAATAGATACCCGTTCAGCCAGACGTTCTACAGAAAATCGTCCTATCCCTTTTTTTCCTGCTTTTCTTCTTCCATTCGGTGTATAAGGATTACTTACTTTATTACTGGTTCCAATCACCATCCAGCGATTTTCAAATTCACTTTGTGTCATTCCGCAGCCTGTATCTGCTATTACAATTCTGCTATTTGGAGTATTCGCGTCTTCGATTTTTATCATGACTCTTCCTGCATCTGCATCATAGGCATTTTTTACCAACTCCACCAGTGCTGTCACAAAATCTGTCACAAGCTCTCGTCCAAGTTGCCCTATGTGTCTGGAATTCGTCTTAAATCGAAGATTTTTCTGCATGTTTTTATCTCCTTTATTTGAATTTATAATTCTGAATATCTTTTACTGAAATTCGATAAGAGGTCTCCGTAGTCGGTGTACCTACATTCTTTACATACTGATAAAAAGCTTCACTTTGTAATATTTTTTCGGCATCGTCCAATTCATAGGCAGATCCTTCTTTTTTTGTTATAAAATACCCCGCACACGGGATAGTTTCAGCGTCTGCTCTGTAGACTTTTGCTTTTTGTGTAATCACCATCGGTAAAATCAGCTTCTCACTCCATAGCTCTTTTAAAGCCTGACTTCTCCCATACTCAAACCACTTGGCATGCTCATCCTTCTTTCGTTTATCAAGGGCATCTCTATACTTTTGCAGATGCACATATGCTTTTGGATATGTCTGACGGAATTCCTCTTCTTCATATTTCTCTATCGCATAATTTTTTCTTTTATATGGAAAAATAATATAGTTTTTTTGTACTGCCCGCTTTTCTTTTTCTGCCAGTTTCTGTTCCTTTATTTCTGTTTTTTTTAGTTTTGTACTGATAACCGGATAACAAATGGCTTTCTCTATACATTCCTGTTCTCCAATTAGTTTTCCATCTTTTTCCTGATTTGCAGTGAACAAAAATGCCTTATTATATAATGTTGCTATACTGTTGTGTATACAAAAATAATCTCCAAACGTCTGACAGTCACTTTTTGTAGCATGAAAAATCCATTTTTTTCCATCTTCCGCCAATCTATCTCTCTGAATCAATTTATCAATACCATCTTTTTCTTTGACATAATGAATGCTATCTTCTGTCGTTCCTTTTTTATAAATAAAATAAGTAACAGAACAGGTAATTCCCTGAAAAACTTTAATGCCGGTCAAATCTATAATCTCTTCTATGCCATCCAAAATATATTTTCTTAAACTGTCCGCATATTGATTTCGAAAAATACTAAAAGGCACTAAATATACCATTTTTCCATTTTCTTTTAAAGAACAAATACTTTCCTCTATAAACGCATAACAATAATCAAATCTTCCTTTTCTGCATACTTCGTATTTTTCTTTCAGGAACTTTCTTTCTTCTACAGATATATCATGATAGGTAACATATGGTGGATTACCTATGACAAAATCAACTTTCTTTTCATTTTTACTGTTCTTTAAATAATCTGTCTTTTTTATATTCCAGTTTATATCGTTGATCTGAAATTCCCGACAGACTTTGTTCAAATTTCGTCTGCATCTGCGAACCAGTCTACGGTCTTTTTCATACGCTATAATATCGCATTCCAATCCTTTTTTTATCTCTGTCTGTGTAAGACCTGTTCTTTTTGCATCTTCAATATATCTTTTTACAATCGCCTGTAAAATATTTCCCTCACCACAGGAGTTTTCCAATATCCGTTTACCCACGATATGATCTTTATAACCTATTGCATCCAGCATTCTGTTTACATACTGCTCTGGTGTAGGTATCTGGTCATTTCTTTTCTTTTTTGACATATTCTGTTTTGCCTTTCTTCAGGCTTTTCTTAAGCACTATTATTCATTTTATCATGGTCAAAAATCACCGTCAATACAGCAAAAAGAGCCGACACATTGACTTCTTTCTGAGTCTCTGCATCAGCTCTTTTTCTCATTTTCTCTTTCCTGTTTTGTTCTTTAGAACTTAAATGTATCCTTGATTCCCAGCCATTTCTGGTCTTTATCGCTGAGATTCAGTGCCGTGCCATCTTCCATCACGTATCCTTCAGCGGATGCGCTTCCCTGGTAGCTGCCCTTTACCTGTGGCCACTGGATGCCGATCTCCGGATCGTTCCATGCCATACCGCCTTCATCCCCTGGATGATAGAAGTCGGTACATTTATAGCAGAATTCTGCCACATCAGATAATACCAGGAATCCGTGTGCAAATCCCTGTGGAATATAGAACTGCTTCTTGTTTTCTTCGGTCAGTTCGATGCCGTAGTATTTTCCGTAGGTCTCAGAATCACTTCTCAGGTCTACAGCCACGTCATAGACGGATCCTTTTATCACGCGTACCAGCTTTCCCTGTGGAAACTGCTTCTGGAAATGTAGTCCACGCAATACACCTTTGGTAGAGCAGGACTGATTATCCTGTACGAATACCATGTCCAGTCCTGCTTCTTTCATATCGTTTTCATTGTAAGTCTCCATAAAGTATCCACGGGAATCACCGTGCACGGTTGGTTCAATCACGCACAGTCCCTGAATGCCGCCTACATTTTTCTCTACTTTAATCTGTCCCATTTCTATCTGTCTCCGTACATTTTTTCATAGTAGTTCTGGTATTCCCCTGAAATAATGGTTTCCCACCATTCTCTGTTTTCCAGATACCATTTGATGGTCTTCTTGATACCGTCTGCGAATTTTGTTTCTGGCAGCCAGCCCAGTTCATTGTGGATCTTGGTTGGATCAATCGCATAACGCATGTCGTGTCCTTTACGGTCTGTCACATGGGTAATCAGGCTTTCTGGTTTGCCCAGTTCCTTGCAGATCAGTTTTACAATATCGATGTTCTTCATCTCGTTGTGTCCACCGATGTTGTAAACTTCTCCTACGCGGCCTTTATGAATAATCAGATCAATAGCCTTGCAGTGGTCTTCTACGTACAGCCAGTCACGGACGTTTAATCCTTCTCCGTATACTGGAAGTGGCTTGTCATTTAATGCATTGGCAATCATCAGCGGAATCAGTTTCTCTGGGAAATGATATGGGCCGTAGTTATTGGAGCAACGGCTGATGGTTACAGGCAGTCCATAGGTTCTGTGATATGCCAGTACCAGAAGGTCAGCACCAGCCTTGGATGAGCTGTACGGGCTGCTGGTGTGGATCGGAGTCTCTTCGGTAAAGAACAGATCCGGGCGGTCCAGAGGCAGATCTCCGTATACTTCATCAGTAGATACCTGATGATAACGGGTGATGCCATATTTTCTGCAGGCGTCCATCAGCACTGCCGTACCTTTAATGTTGGTATCCAGGAATACTTCTGGATTCTCAATAGAACGGTCTACGTGGCTCTCTGCTGCGAAGTTTACCACGATGTCCGGATGTTCTTCTTCAAATAATTTATAAACAGCTTCTCTGTCTGTGATGCTTTCTTTTACAAAACGGAAATTTGGATTGTCCATTACTGGGGCCAGTGTGGACAGGTTACCTGCATAAGTCAGGCAGTCCAGACACACGATACGGTAATCCGGGTATTTCTTTAACATGTGAAAAATAAAGTTGCTTCCGATAAATCCGGCTCCGCCGGTAACGATAATATTCATGATAATAGTTCCTCCTAATATAACTGTTCTCTGTATTTTCCGTCCAACACGTCCTTCAGATACTGTCCGTACTGATTTTTCTTTACGATCTCGTAAGTCTTCAGCACATCTTCTTTGCTGATCCATCCATTGAGATATGCGATCTCTTCCAGGCAGGCGATCTTGCGGTGCTGATGGGTCTCTACGGTCTTCACAAAGTTGGTTGCATCCACCAGACTCTCATGTGTTCCGGTATCCAGCCAGGTGAATCCCTGTCCCAGAAGTTCCACATTCAAGTCACCATTTTCCAGATAGATGCGGTTCAGATCGGTGATCTCCAGCTCGCCTCTGGCGCTTGGCTTCAGGTTCTTTGCATATTCTACCACACGATTGTCATAGAAATACAGACCAGTTACACAATAGTTGCTCTTTGGCTTAGCCGGTTTTTCTTCAATAGAGATCGCTTTTCCACTATGGTCGAATTCCACGATTCCGAAACGTTCCGGATCGTCTACATAATAACCAAATACAGTAGCGCCCTTGCCGTTTTCTGCATTTTCCACTGCAGAAGTCAGTCTCTTCTTCAGACCGTGGCCTGCGAAAATATTATCTCCCAGTACCATAGCTACGGTGTCATCACCGATGAAATCCGCTCCGATAATAAATGCCTGAGCCAGTCCATCCGGGCTTGGCTGTACCGCATAAGACAGATTCACACCAAACTGATGTCCGTCACCCAGCAGCTCCTGAAAACGTGGGGTATCCTGCGGTGTAGAAATAATCAGGATATCACGAATCCCTGCATTCATCAGCACTGACATCGGATAATAAATCATCGGCTTGTCATAGATCGGCAGTAACTGCTTGGAAGTTACCATGGTCAACGGATATAAACGGGTTCCGGATCCTCCTGCTAAAATGATTCCCTTCATTTCTTTCGTACTCTCCTATTCTGGCCAAACTTACATCAGGCCACAAACAAATCTTTACTGGTTATAACTGCATTATAAAAGATGCCCTAAGGGCACCTTCAAGTGTTTTTTATGTAAAATACGCAAATTTGTAGCAGATGAACAAAAATCAGACGATTCTGATGGTCGATTTATGGTACAATATCTGGTAAGGAGTGTCTTAACCATGAAATTACCAGGCTATTATTCTTCCGGTGAATTTGCCGCCAAGGCACATATCACCAAGAAAACGATTCGATATTACGATGAACATCATATTTTAAAACCTTCTTTTGTCAATGAAAACGGGGCCCGTTTTTATACGGATGAGGATTTTGCCAGATTACAACAGATTTTATTTTTAAAATATCTTGGCTTTTCTCTGGATGATATCCGGGAAATGACCATGCGAAACGGCGACCGTTCTTTTTTATCCGAGTCCCTGCATATGCAGCTGGGGCTGATGGAAGAACGTCTGGAGCAGATGCAGTTGATGAAGCAGGCGCTGCAAGAAGCCTCTGAGTCAGTGGATCACGGCGATCAGGTGGACTGGAGCCATATGCTGCAGGTTGTCAATATCAACGAAATGGAACAGAAACTGAAGAACCAGTATCTGAATTCTTCCAATATCTCTGCCCGTATCAATCTGCATAAAGAATACACTGCCAATCAACAGGGATGGTTTCCATGGTTATATGAGCAGTGTCACATCCGGTCAGGTGATACCATTCTGGAGCTGGGATGCGGTGATGCTTCCCTTTGGCTGGAAAACCAGGAACGTATCCCACAGAATGTTCGGATTATTCTGTCTGATCTCTCTGATGGTATGCTGCGAGATGTCAGGCGTTCTATTGGAACCGATGATAACAGATTTTGCTTTGATGTTATGGATGCCCATCAGATTCATATGCCTGATCAAAGTGTCGATCTGCTGATTGCCAATCATGTACTGTTCTACTGTGAAAATCTGCAACAGGTCTTCCGTGAAGTAAAAAGGGTACTCAAACCAGGCGGTGTCTTTATCTGCAGCACCTACAGTGAACAGCATATGAAAGAAATCAGTGAGCTGGTACGGGAATTTGATGACCGGATTGTCCTGTCTGCCGATCGTCTGTATGAACGCTTCGGCAAGGGAAATGGAAAAGCTCTGTTAGAGAAAGAATTTTCCCATATTCAGTGGGTTCAATATGAAGATTATCTGAATGTAACCGACGCTGATGCACTGATTGCCTATGTGCTATCCTGTCATGGCAACCAGAATCGATACATCGTTGACCGATACCGCGACTTTCGGGCATTTGTAAAGAAAAAGACCGACAAAGGATTTTATATCACAAAAGATGCCGGTGCGTTTATTGTAAAACGTTAACCATTTCGTATTTTCCTGTATGATTCTTATATTCCGTGGCCAGTTACACCTCTCCTTTGGCATACCTGACCACGGATTTTTCATTTTTCTTATACTATTATTTTCCAAGCTCTTTCCGTGCTGCTGCCAGCGCCGCATCAATGACCTTATCCATGTCATAGTACTTATACTGTCCCAGTCTGCCGCCGAAGATCACGTTTTCTTCTTTTTCAGCCAGCTCCCGGTATGCTTCGTACAGCTTGCTGTTCTTCTCATCGTTTACCGGATAATATGGTTCAATGCCTGGCTTCCATTCCGTAGAATATTCCCTGGAAATGATGGTATAATCCTTTGGTTTCTCAGCCTCCAGCTCTGGTTCAAAGTGCTTGTGCTCAATGATTCTGGTATATGGCACTTCTTTTGCCGTATAGTTCACCACTGCATTTCCCTGATAGCTTGCGTCTTCGACTCTCTCTGTCTCAAATCGTACGGTACGGTATTCCAGATGACCCAGCCTGTAATCAAAGTATTCATCAATCATACCAGTAAACACAATCTTTTTAAAATTATCATGTTCCCTGCGATATTCAAAAAAGTCTGTTTCGGTCATCACATCCACATTCTCCAGAAGCTTCTCGATAATCTGCGTGTAACCGCCCTTCGGAATACCCTGATATACATCATTAAAATAATTGTTATTATAAGTAAAACGCAATGGCAAACGCTTAATGATAAAAGCCGGAAGATCTTTGCAGTCTCTTCCCCACTGTTTCTCAGTATAGCCCTTAATCAGCTTCTCATAGACATCCCGTCCCACCAGGGACAACGCCTGTTCTTCCAGATTCTGTGGATCTGTAATATGCAGATCTGCGATCTGCTCTGCAATCTTTGCCTTTGCTTCTGCCGGTGTCCTGATCCCCCACAGCTTACTGAAGGTATTCATGTTAAACGGCAGATTATACAGCTCATCTCCATAGACGGCCACCGGCGAATTAATATAGTTGTTAAACTCTGCATATTTATTGATATACTTCCATACCTCTTCGTTACTGGTATGGAAAATATGGGCTCCATACTTGTGTACATGGATACCATCCACTTCCTCCGTATAGATATTGCCACCGATATGATCCCGCTTTTCCAGCACCAGACAGCGCTTGCCGGCATTTTCCATCTCTCTGGCAAATACCGCCCCATACAGACCCGAACCAACAACCAGATAATCATAGATCTTTCCGTTCTTCTCGAACTTCTTCGTTCGTTTCTTCTCTTTGCGTTCTCTGTCCAGAAGATCCTGTTCTTCCTGATAGGCATCGCAGACCTCTGTCACATCACCACTCATCCGGGTAATACCCTTGTCCAGCCAGATCGCATGGTCACAGACCTCCCGTACCGTCCTGATATTATGAGACACGAACAGAAGCGTTGTACCGCCCTCCAACAGTTCGACCATGCGTTCCCGGCATTTTTTACGGAAATTCATATCTCCTACTTCCAGTGCCTCATCTACAATAAGTACATCCGGACAGTCTACCGTAGCTACTGCAAATCCCAGTCTGGCCTTCATACCGGAAGAAAAGTTCTTCACAGGTGAATCCAGGAATTTTTTGATATTGGCAAATTCTACGATTTCATCAAAATGTTCATCCATAAACTCCTTGGAATGTCCCAGCAGAGTTCCGTTCATATAGATATTCTCTCTGGCCGTCAGTTCCCCGTCAAATCCGGCTCCCAGCTCGATCAGGGGAGCAATCCTGCCCTTTACCTTAATCGTGCCCTTATAAGGCTTCAGAATGCCTGCTATCGCCTTCAGAAAGGTAGACTTACCAGATCCATTGGTGCCGATCAATCCCCAGGCTTCTCCTTTTTTTACCTTCAGAGATACATCGTCAAGGGCCAGAAATTCCTGAAACATCAGCTGATGCTTCACCAGCTTGATGGCATATTCTTTTAAATTATTAATTTTCTCACTGGATAAGTTAAACCGGATCGTTACGTGATCCGCATCCACTACATACTTACTCATGATTTTCTCCTGCTCTTTGCATGTTAGATATATAAGATAAATTTATCCTTCATTCTCTGGAATACCGTTACTCCGATGATCAGCATAAGAAATGCAATGATCCATCCACCGAAGAAAATTCTCGGTCCCGGAAGGTGGCAGCCGTAGATCAGATCACGGAACTGTGCCACATAATAATACAATGGATTCAGCCCCTTCACCAGCAGCTGCAGGATCTTCGGCAGACGCTCCAATGGATAGATGATCGGGGTCAGATACAGCCATGCTGTGGTAACCGCATTATAAATGTATGTAATATCACGGAAAAATACATTCAGGGTGGCCAGTAAGAATCCCAGTCCACAGCAGAAAATATAAATCTGCAGGATCACGACTGGGAACAGCAGGAACGTCCATGAAAATCTCGCTCCGGTAACCAGCATAACGATAATCAGGGCTCCCATGGATAATACAGTATCTACCATGCAGCTGGTAATCTTAGCAAGGGTAAAAATATACTTTGGTACATAAGTCTTTTTTAACAATGCTGCATTACCAGTTATCGACTTCATGGCACTGTTGGTACTGATCTTCAGAAAATCATACAGGATTCGACCTGTCAGCAGGTAAACCGGATAATTATCGATATTCTTATTGAACATCGTAGAAAATACTACCGTCAATACCAGCATAATCAGAAGCGGATTCAGTACACTCCACACGTAACCAAGAAAACTTCTTCTGTACTTCAGCTTCAGGTCTCGGCTTACCAGTTCCCTAACCAGATCTTTATACTGATATAACACATTGATTCTATACCGAAAGGTACTCATATCTTTTTCGTTTTTCCTCTCTTTCTATGTTTTGATTAATAAATCTTTTTTCTGCCTGCAAGACCTAGCTATCATATCATACTTTTCTGCAAACATCTACTTTTTTCCCTGAATAATCCCGCATTCCCTGGATTTCCAGTCCTGTCTGTCTCACTTCCCGTATCTGACAGAGCAGTTCTTCTGTAATTCTCTCTCCCGGCACCACCAGCGGAATTCCTGGCGGATAAAGATAAATATACTCTCCACTGATTTCTCCGATACTTCTCTCCAGGTCCATAGTTGTATGCTCACATGCTGTTGCCTGCGCAATGGACAGAACCTTTATTTCTTCCTCATTACCTGACGTTCTTGACAGACTCCTGATATACGAGCCTACTTTCTTCTGTGGTTGTTTTTCTTCGTCTTCCACAGAATTTGTGGAGATATTCTCCTCAATGTGGATAAGTGCATTTTTCAGTCTTTTGAATCCTTCGTCCGTATCCGCAATACTGGTCAGGGCGATTACATATCCGGCAGCTTCCATCTCTACTTCCAGATGCTCTTTCCGTCGCAGAAACTCTGCCACCTCATGTCCATTCCATCCATCTGCGGCAATTACCAGTTTTCCGGGATCTGTTTCATATACCTGCTGCCGGACAACATCCTCATCTGTAAGCAGATGGATATGTGGCAGTTTTGCAGCTTCTTTTTTAAAGCAATGAAGTCTTTGACTGTAATCTTCAAAAAGTTCCTTTCCTTTTGCTTCAATCAGACGCATACACTGATCCATTCCCGCCATAAATACATAGGACGGGCTGCTGGTCTCAAAGATATCCAGATATTTTTTCACATACTCCGTCCATTTTGTGGATTTCTCTCCAATGTGAAGCAATGCAGTCTGAGTCATAGAAGGCAATGTCTTATGCAGACTGTGGATCACAATATCTGCACCCTTTTTCAATGCATTTTCTGGAAAATTCGGATGAAATCCAAAATGCGCTCCGTGAGCTTCATCCACAATCAATGGTACCCAATGCGCATGAGCAATCTCACTGATTTTCTCCACATCCGATAAAATGCCATCATACGTCGGAGAGGTAATCACCACCGCCTGAATCTGCGGATCCCGTGTCAACGCCTCCTCCACATCCCCCGGACGAATAGAACCATTGATCTGCGCCAGTTTCCTTTTCCATTTGGCTGTACACTCATTTCCATCATCACCACTGCGTCTTTCTTCTGCATCAATATCAGACTCCGGATACAGATACACCGTCTCCAGTTCCCGCAGTTCTACCGCATGATAGACCGCTTTGTGGCAGTTTCGTGCCATCAACAGCTTTCCTTTCTGTGTGGTACAGGCAAATATGGCTGCCAGAATTCCGCAGGTACTTCCATTAATCAGATAAAAACTTTTATATGCCCCGTAAAGACTGGCAGCTCTCTGCTGTGCTTCCAGCAAAATACCTTCTGCATGATGCAGATTGTCAAATCCATCGATTTCTGTAATATCAATGCCATACGGCATCCTGTTTCTTCTTACCCTGTCTTTTTCTTCTCGTCCAAATGTGTACATTTCCCGGATCAATGTCGCATTTCTTTTATGTCCGGGCATGTGAAAAGGATACGCATCGGAACTGCAATATTCTTCCAGTTGTTCATACAGACCAGACGGCTGTTCTGTTTTTGGGTTTTGTATTTCTATTTTGTTCACTCCCATGTTCCTCTGTTTCTCTTGATTTCCAGTAAAAATATAAGGTTAGTATACCACAATCCTTATACATCATGATATAATCCTCTTGAAATACAGCGCAATAGAAATGAATATTAGGAGTATTGATTATGGATTTAATAATTATCAGACATGGTGATCCTGACTATGAGCATGATACCCTGACCGAACACGGCTGGAAAGAGGCTGAGATTCTTTCTCATCGGATCAGTCAGTTAAACGTCAGAGATTTTTATGTATCACCGCTTGGCCGTGCACAGGATACCGCATCCTGCACTTTAAAGGTCATGAACCGGACAGCCACTACTCTGGACTGGCTTCAAGAATTCCCTGCCCGTGTCTATCTGGATCAGAATGAACATCTGCTGGAAGCCTATCCAGACCGACAGATCCGTGATGGCAGGCTGACTGCCAATGTATCCTGGGACATTCTTCCATCTTATTTGTGGAGTCACCCGGAATATTTTCATCCAACAGAATGGAGAAACAGTGAGATTGTAAAGGCTGGTGATTTTCTTTCCGTTTACGATCATGTGATTCAGAAATTTGACCGCCTGCTTTCTTCTTATGGCTATGTCCGTGAAAATGGCATCTACAAGGTCACCCGCTCCAATCGGGACACCATTGTATTTTTCTGTCACTTCGGACTGGAATGTGTCTTGTTGTCTCATCTGATGGGGATTTCCCCATTTATTTTATGGCATACTACTGCATTTGCACCGACCTCTGTGACAACCATTCATTCCGAAGAACGAGAACAGGGCATTGCCTGTTTTCGTGCTGCACAGTTGGGGGATATTTCTCATCTGTGGGCTGCTGGCCTTAAGCCATCCTTCTCCGCACGTTTCTGCGAGACCTATGATACTGCAGAGCAGCGTCATTAGGGAAAGGGATCAGACTTTATGAAAAAAACAAAAACGATTTTTCTTTCCTGTCTGCTCCTGCTTTCTGCCACCGGATGTAGCATGCAGACGAACCAGCAGTCTGATGAACAGCTTTATGAAAAAAACTTTATTTATTTCGATACGGTTATCGGTCTGCAATTCTATGCCGGAGAAAATGGGCAGGAGCTTATGGATCACTGTGTAGAAATGTGCGGAGAATATGAGAATACTTTCAGTCGTACATTGGAAACCAGTGAACTGTATGCCATCAATCATCGAACGGAAAATACTGTCACCGTATCCGATGACGTTGCCGAACTCATCTCTGTTGGCCTGAAATATTATCAGATCTCCAATGGGAAATTTGATATTACCGTTGCTCCATTATCAGATCTGTGGGATTTCAAAAGCGAAGACGCCAGCGTACCAGATTCAGATGATATTGCGGAAGCACTAAGCAAAGTGGGCGCTGACCAGCTCTCTCTGTCCGGTAATACCCTGACCTTTGCTTCGGATGATGTGATGATTGACCTGGGTGCACTGGTAAAGGGATTTGCAGCCGACCAGATGAAGATTTATCTGACTAAAAACGGCGTGACCTCGGGTCTTCTGAATTTGGGAGGTAACGTACTGACCATTGGCAGCCGACCGGATGGATCTGACTGGAGTATTGGCATCCAAAAACCATTTGATGACAATGACCCTATCATTGACGTGGTAAAAGTAAAAGATCAGACAGTAGTTTCCTCCGGTATCTATGAACGTTACTTTAAACAGGATGGTGTCATCTATCACCATATCCTGGATCCAGATACCGGTTATCCAATACAGAATGATCTCTGGGGCGTGTCGATTATCTGTGATTCTTCCCTCACCGGCGATGCTCTAAGCACTACCTGCATGACACTTGGGTATGAAAAAGCAAATGACCTGATTCAATCTCTGGATCAGACAGAAGCTGAATTCATCTTGGATGACTGCAAACTGAAAAAAACATTTTAGGAATAATATTATGAAGCAAAAACGAAATACTTATCTTTTTCTTCTAGTACTGCTGGCGATCATCGGTGTCGGTTTTCTGATTCAAAGATATTTCTTCGGAAAAACCGGCGCTACAGCTATCATTGAACAGGATGGAGAAACCATCAGCGAATTAGATCTGAGCAAAGACACTGAACTTGTCCTGGATGACGGTAACGGTGGCAGCAACACCATCACAGTAAAGAATGGAAAAATTGCTGTTACAGACGCTAATTGTCCTGACCTTGTCTGTGTACACACAGGCTCTATCTCTCAGACAGGAGAAGTCATCGCCTGCCTTCCACATAAGTTAATTATTACGATTTCAGAGAAAAAAAATAGCGATTTAGATGCGATTGTCTGGTAACTACTATTAGTTACCAGATTTTTCTTTATGCGAAAAGGCTGTGCAAATTGCACAGCCTTTTCAGGAAAGAGAAAAATTATATTTTGAGGGAGTACTCCGCAGCGTGTGGTCGCTGCGAAGTGTGAGTTATGAAATATATTAGCTCTTTGCTAATATGCTGTTAGTATATACAACAAATGTGTTCAAATTATGTTTTCACCCTAAAGAAATCATAAAATTTCTTATGAAACTCTGAATTAAAATAAAAGTATTTGTAGCCTTTCAGAGGTTTTTCTGAGCAAAAAAAATCCAGGATATATTTCCTGGATAAAAAGTGAAGCATCGGGGATTCGAACCCCGGACAACTTGATTAAAAGTCAAGTGCTCTACCGACTGAGCTAATGCTCCATATAAAATTAAAAATGCCCAGAACCGGAATCGAACCAGTGACACGAGGATTTTCAGTCCTCTGCTCTACCAACTGAGCTATCTGGGCTTATTACCGATGATTGATCATCAGGCAAAAAAAATTGCGGGGATAGGATTTGAACCTATGACCTTCGGGTTATGAGCCCGACGAGCTTCCAGACTGCTCCACCCCGCGATATACTATAAACATGAAAAAAGCCGATGATCGGACTCGAACCGATAACCTGCTGATTACAAATCAGCTGCTCTGCCAATTGAGCCACATCGGCTTAATGGATGGAGGTGGATTCGAACCACCGAAGCAATTTGCAGCAGATTTACAGTCTGTCCCCTTTGGCCACTCGGGAATCCATCCATTGTACAACATTTCTGTTGTAAGTGGGACCTACAGGGCTCGAACCTGTGACCCTCTGCTTGTAAGGCAGATGCTCTCCCAGCTGAGCTAAGATCCCATTCGCATATTAAATTTTATGCTAACGACCCAGATCGGACTCGAACCGACGACCTTCGCCGTGACAGGGCGACGCTCTAACCAACTGAGCCACTGGGCCATCTGAAGGTTGTACCTTCAAAACCGCATATGGTAAATACTTTTTCATCCGTGTTTCCCAGACTATTTAGGTCAAGCCTTCGACCTATTAGTGACAGTCAGCTCCATACATTACTGCACTTCCACCTCTGCCC
>NZ_JAOQKE010000025.1:0-39063 GCF_025567005.1 Muricoprocola aceti | reverse complement strand
CAACCAATAATGTCCTTCCGAAAGAAGGGAATTCCGCTTCTGAAAACAGGGAATTTTCCTTCTGATTTTTAGGAATTCTTGTTGACAAAACACACACATAATCCGGTTTGAGGATTTCTGTAAACATCACACCGGATTTCCTCGTGTAATCATGGACTTGTCCATAATAATCGTTATACAATTTTTGCCCGGAAATATACGCAGCCGAATTCACCACTGTCTGCCCTTTTCCTCTGGATACCTGCTTTACAGAAAAATGATAAAGTGCCATCAGCTATCATCTCCCTTCGTGGTTTTCTTTACTTCTTCAGCAATCTGCTGTCGTTCCTTTCTTCCTGCCTCCAGATATCTATCCCGGACTGTATCTCTGTTGTATTTAAGAACTTTCATTTCATTCATTACTTTCTGGAAATCCTCCTGCTCAAGATCTTTGGATATAGGAAACGCTTTTTCAAACTCAGCACCTTTAACCACCAATCGGTGTGATCGTTCTTTCCTCTCGATCAGCTTTTTTCTCTGTTCCAGAATATTCTTATTGTGCATTGCCTGTTCAAGTTCCTTTTTACTTTTTTCCATGTTGGCTTTCAATTCTTCCAGTGACATGGATTCATATTTGGGGTTCTTCTCTCTGGTCATTGTCTGTCTCTCCTTATTTTCACAAACAAAAAGAACCAGCTTTCTCTCATAAATGCTGATTCCCTGATATAAATGAGATAGGCACCTGTGCCGCAAGGGGAGCTATCCCCTTGTCCGAAATCTATGATTTCGCTACATTCCCGGATTAAGATTTCTCAAATCCGGGAACAGCACCGCAGGTCGCACGATACAGGCAGATGTAATTGCCTGTATAGAAGTGCGCTCTTAGCTTGCTAAGAGAATTATGCCGTATCCGGCGTGCTATTTTCATCATCCGTAAATTCCATCATCTCATCAATGGTACAGTCCATTTTTTTACAGATCTTCTCAACTGTCTCCATGGACACATACTTGTTTTTTCCCATCCGGGCAAGAATATTTCCGCTGATTCCGGCGAGGTATTGCATCTCTACTCGCTTCATATTTTTATTAATGAGCATTTTCCATAATCTGTTATAACTCACACCCATAATCCACACCTCCAACCACTTATTCCAGATTAGTCAAATGGTATCTCACCTTCTGCTGCTTCCATAAATCCGTCCTTATCTGTTTTCGGTGTACCAGTTGAGTTTTCACCACCGCTGTTGTCCTTGTTCTGAGCAAATTCATGCTCTTCCACAATTACATCCGTGGTATAAATCATCTTTCCATCCTTGTCCTTATAATTACCAGTACTGATACGACCACCGATCACAATCCGCATTCCTTTATGAAGATATTTCTGTGCAAACTCTGCACTCTTTCCAAATGTTACACAGGAAATAAAATCTGCTTCCTGTTCCCCATCACGTTTATATCTTCTGTTTACTGCCAGCATGTATCTTGCTACTGCCATATCATTATCTTTCCCGGCATATTTAATTTCCGGATTTTTTGTCAATCTTCCCATTAAAATAACCTTATTCATAGTCATTATCATCCTTTCCAGGCATTTCGCCCTGTGAATATTATTATCAGTTACTTTTTCGCCAGCGGTTTCCGTGCGTTTCCCTGTCACCTGCAGCCATCTCAGACTGCCTCTGCCTGCATATACAGGTCACTGACCATAAGGCTCCGGTCAGCCGCCCATCATCGGGAGTGTCATTATGATCTCGCTTACTTTCAGAAAAGAAAGGTCATGGCAAGACTCCTGGTAGACTTCCAGGGTGCACTTATCAGTTGTCAAGGTTCAACAAAGGAACATTTTCAAAACGTCCTCTAATTACTAAAGTCAAATGACCTGGCACGATGCAAAAAATTCGTGATATTTTTTTGCGTTTTTATTACCTTACCTTTTGTTTTCGTTAGTTCCTTCATATACTCTGTACTGAGGCGTATAAAAACGGACATGATTTTGAAAAATAATTGTTCCTCTACCTATAAAGCTTTAAAAACGGTATTTACCAACCCTCTTTTGCAAGTTTGTTATACATAAATGAAATATTTCTTCACTAATTACCTGTTACATAGAACGTGAGGGCAGATATTTTCTTAGAAAAATCATTTTTCCACTAATCACACGTGGCAGAGGATATAATGTCAGATGATTTTGAAAAAAAGCAAAAAAAATAGGCACTAACCATTTACGGTTAATGCCCTTTGGGATAATCATTATTTATCTGTTTTTATCTGATTGCGAAAGTACACTTGCAGCTAAACTCTTTGTTGTTCCAGAATACTTATTACTGTTCATTACCATAGATGCCTTTGTTTCCATAGCTTTACCAGTAATTTTTCCGGTGTTTCTCTGTGACAATACACTTGCAGCTAATGACTTCTGAATTTGAGAACTATTATTCGATCTCATAATTTTTGAAGCCTGTGTTGATAATTTCTGTCCACTTGATTTTTTATTCATGTTTTGTCTCTCTTTCTTTTTAAGAGAGAATGTGATCATCAAACATTCTCGAACATATTGTTACTTATAATTTATTTATCGTTCTTTTCTTTGGCTTCTTTACGTGGAAAGCAAAATACCTTTTTGCCAACCTGCTTAGCATATAAACGATTTCCATTTCTTAATGTAATATATGCTGTAAAAACCATGTCAGTCTGGTCACATTTTACCATGCAATCTGCCTCCTTTCCAAAAGATTTTTCTCAGACGAATCCGAAAAAGTATGGAAATTGGCAGAAACAAATACTAAAATATATTTGAAAGATATGGTTTTAGTAGATGATTTTTTGTCTCTGCTATTTCCGCCAGAGTTCGTTTGAGGCCCTAATCTCAAATGAACTCTTTTTTTGGAATCAGAAAAGTTGCAAGCCTTATACCATAGTGACTGCTTCATTCAAATCAAACAGCATTAAATTCATTTCTGGAACTAATACGCCATTTACTCGATACGACAACTGACTCAAATCCCAATCACAAATTCTTGCAATCGTGTTAATCAAATCTTTTGCATTCCATCGAACCGACAAAACACCATTTGATTTTTCCTTATAAAACTGTACTGACTTATCATCATGTTCATCACATGCTTGAACCGCAATCTGTTTATCAGATTCGTTTATCAGAAGCTTTACATATGTTGGGTATTTCATCTTCATGATTACAGATTTGTTGAATGTAATACCATTACTTGTAATCGAAATATATGGTACACCCTCGCTAAAGTCAAACGTCTTAAAATTTGATAAATCAATCACTCTGCTCGCCTCCTTTCTGTTTTCTATATGATTATAACATATTCATCCATTCTGTTCAATCCTATTTATTTTCTTGTTTTCTTTTCGTCTTTTATTTGTTTTTTATTCATCTTTTGTTCTTCTATTATTTTATTATTTATTCACTTGTCATTTTGTACATTTGTATTAAAACTCATGCGAATACTTTTTATTTAAAAGAATTTAACTGAAAACAGATACAATTTTTATAGTAGTCAAAACAAAAGGCACTAACCATTTGCGGGTAATGCCTTTTCGGTTAATCATTATTTTCTATTTTTCTTCTGTCAGCTTCTGATACATTTTCATCAATTCTGCCACACAATCGGCTTCCGACATTTTAGTGCTGAATCCATAAGCCTCCATCACAGCTCTGTTGTTTGCGTTATGTGCTTTAAGTAATTCCGGCGGCATAGTCAACGGGTCATAAAGATCTGCAAGACTGCTATTTGGATAAAGTGCTCTGGCATTTAAGATTGCCTGTGCAGTTTTCTTTATCTTTTCTTTTTGTTCATCCGTAGGTGACGGCCATGGGAAATTATTGTAAACAATCGTATTAGAATAACTATAATCACTCTTTAATCTGCCACATACAACTCTTGTCCATGCCATATGAACATTCGACATCAATATACCAAACTCATAGCTTGTTGCAGATGGCATTGTAAAAAGTTTATCACCCGGAATAATTTCACCATCCAGATAATCCATTGGAATATATCTTCTGTTTTGTGATGACACCTTCGGTATCGCTATATACGGAGAATCATATTCAAGTATTGATGCAAATAATCCTGGAGTATCTGCAGCTTTTCTTGTATTATTTCTCGTGCTTGCCATTCTAAATTCACGAACTTTATCAATTCTTTCTCTGACAAGCGGACACCGTTTCAATAATGATGGATCTGCCCCAACCAGCCATATACAATATCTTGGTTTTCTATCAATAAAATCTTTCCCCATCATATAATGTCTGATGAAAGATATTGCCTGTGGCTCTTTAGATATCAATTCTTCTTTTTCTTCTTCCGTAAGTATCAAATATCCGCCATCTATTGCCTGTCCTCCTAATGAAATAGGTGGAACATCTGATAAAGGTTTCATTCTTTTTTCAATTGAAATATTATCTGCATCCAGCAGATAACCATTAATATTTTTTGCTACTATTATATCGTCCTTGGAATATATCTTCTTCTGATACTCTGCACCATTTTTTCTACTAAATCCTATAATGACACAATGTACATGTGCTTTGATTGAAGCCTCACTATCCCATATAAATGTTCTATATGCATAATCAATTTGTATTCCATCTTCAAACAGTGGTTTCCACAAAATGGAAACGCTCTCTCCCTGAGTAATTGAATTAGTCGATACAAGAGCTGCTCTGATATTTATATTTTCCTTCATGTAATCAGATGCCTTTTTATACCAGCAACTTACATAATCGAGATTACCTACACTTTTCCATCCAGCAAATATATCAGCAACATCTTCTTTTTGTTTTTCTCCCATCCACCTTGCACCAACGAAAGGTGGATTCCCCATTATATAAGATAATGACTTAGCCAAAACAACGCTGTTCCAATCTATCTTCAGTGCATTACCTTCTGCAATATTTACATACGTCTTCAACGGAAGGAAATCATCATTGAACCCATATACAATATTTTTTGTTTCCTCCATCATCTGTGATTCTGCAATCCACAAAGCTGTCTTTGCTACTGTCACGGCAAAGTCATTGATCTCAATTCCATAAAATTGTTGAATGGATACTCTGATTGGATTATGAACATCTCCCAACGTCATCTGACCACCAACTTTTTCACGAATGACTTCATTTTCTAACCGTCGAAGTGATAAATATGTTTCCGTCAGAAAATTTCCCGAACCACAAGCCGGATCTAAAAATGTCAGTAAAGCCAGTTTATTCTGAAATTCATCCAGACGTTTTACTTTTGTCCTCTGCACCTGTATTTTCAAAATCTCATGAAATTCCGTCTGCAATTTATCGAGAAACAACGGATCAATCACTTTATGTATATTGGAAATACTTGTATAGTGCATTCCACCGGATCTTCTCGTTTCTGGATTTAACGTTGACTCAAACACTGCCCCAAAAATTGTAGGGGATATATCACTCCAGTCAAAATCTTCAGAAGCTTTGGTCAAAAGTAATTCTTTGATTTCTTCTGTCAACGGCGGAATCTCAATAGTTTCATCTGAAAACAACCCACCATTCACATACGGAAACTGTGCTAAATCTTCTTCTAAATATTCGTCTCTCTCAGAGACAGGTGTATCCAAGACTTTAAACAGTTCCAGTAATGCACGCCTACAGTCTTTCACTTCATATGCTTTCAGATAATCATGGAAAATATTCCGTTTTCCAAAAATCCCAGCATCCTCGGCATAAAGACAGAACACAATTCGAACACATAAAGCATTCAGACTTTTCAGTTTATGCTCTCTTTTCTCTTTTTGTTCAATGGTTTCCTCTTTCGCTTTTACTTCTGGAATCTTATACTGTGTAAGGAATGCTTCATAAAGCAGTCCAACAATATCTCCTGCTTTAATCGATACTTCCATCTCGTGAGAGATTTTCTGCACATCTTCCTTTATTAAAATATCAAGCAACGGATACTTACTCGGTATTTCATCCAATGATATTTTTACTGCCTCCGGTACTCTGGCATTCATATCATAAATCCATATATCAGAGAAATTGCTGGTAATGATCCAACGTGCCTTTTCATCATATGGGAGATTATCATTATATCGTTTTGCTTGATCATACGGCGTCAGTTCTATTGAACCAGAATTCATAATCTTATGGTCCAGTGCTTTACCAAGACTCTTTTGTTCAATCAATACATGCGTTTCTGGAATATACACATCAATTCTTTTTGTATTTCCATCTACCACAACTTTTTTCTCAAATTCCACACGATCTGTCACATTCTCCATTCCAAGAACGTTTGACAGAAAATCAATCCAATATGATCTTCCATCCTCATCTTCTCTTCCTCTCCCCTTCCATTTATTTGCAAATTGGCGGGCAGCTTCCCTCTGTTCTACATCGGTCATCGTTTTTTTCCTCCTGCGTATCCGTAAGCTCTCATATTCATAATCTATTAACTCAGACAGGTAAAGTACCGATACTTATCATGTATCTGTATATCATCATTTATCTGCAAAAATGTGTACTTTCCTGTAAAATGCTCATTTTTTCTCTACTACTCCATAATATCATAAAACAGCCTATCTTCCAACGATAGAAGTTCGTTGACGATACCTCCAAAGCACTTGTCAAAAAGTACACTTTCATGTAAAACACCCACCTTACAATAATTTGGCTTTTTCGTAAATTTCTGCACGATACCGAAAAGTTGATAAGGGCATATTACATTCTTTCGCAGCAGACGTTCCAGTTATTTTCCCGTTTTTCCACCGCTGATACACATCGTGAAAATTATCTGGCAATCTGCTTGGTGGTCTACCGAACCGCACACCTCTGGCTTTTGCCGCTGCAATACCTTCTGCCTGCCTTTGCCGAATATTTGTTCTTTCGTTTTCTGCTACAAATGACAGTACCTGCAATACAATATCTGACAGAAACGTTCCCATCAAATCTTTTCCCCGGCGAGTGTCAAGTAAAGGCATATCAAGAACCACAATATCAATTCCTTTATCTTTTGTGAGAATTCTCCACTGTTCCAGTATTTCCGCATAGTTACGTCCTAAGCGATCAATACTTTTTATATAAAGAAGATCATCTTTCCGGACACGTCGAATCATTTTTCTGTATTGTGGGCGCTTGAAGTCTTTTCCAGACTGTTTATCAATAAAAATATTCTTTTCTGGGATAGCCAACTCCTTCAATGCAATCAATTGCCGATCTTCGTTCTGATCCCGACTACTGACACGTATATATCCAAATATATTTCCCATCCTTGTTTCCTCCTGCATAGTCTCTGATAGGTGAAAAGCTGTCTTCCCCAAAAGAAAGACAGCTCCCCATGTCTTCTCTGAACTTTTTCACTCTAAACTACTCTCTTATTCAGGACAATGCTTTAAGGATCTGTTTCATGCACTTTTTCAACTTCATCCCATCTTTTAATCCCAGTCGATAAAAGAATTCCTCTGTATCTGCTCCACTGTTGAATATAGCATCACAATATTTCGTAATCGCTTCTTCCTGCTCCGGCGAAAGTGAAACTATTACTTTTTCATATTCTTCCTCGACTTTATCTGGTTCTGTATCTGTTTGCTGTTTTAATTTCCAGTCCGTATATGCCTTTCCCATGTGTTCTGTTATTGCCAGATTTAAAAATTCTTCAATTTCTTTTGTCATTTTCATAGATTCCCACCTGCTCTTTCTCAATCCTGTATCTCATTTGCCCTCCTATACATACACCAATTCGTTCAATACAATTTCCTGTGCACGATTCCTGATATTATTTGCCCTGCGAACCCATTCCATAGGATTCTGTGCTTTCAAGTCCTCTGTTACGCCCTCAGCACTTCTCATCTGTGCTTCAATCAGCTCAAAGCGTTCCTGTGCCTGTTCATTCACATCTGCCAGATGACTGTCCAGCCTGGCGGTCAGAAGAAGACAGCTATACATTCCTGATTTATGTTCTTTCAGATATTCCTTTCGTAGCATCCCCCAGCAGCCAATCGGTCTGGTTTCTTCCGGTAAGGATAACACTGGCAGATAATAATCTCCTACCAGTACATAATCCAATCCATTATTATCATCATGTATCTTTTTTCTTAATTCGCTCATGTGCTTGCCTCCCTCAGATTTTCCTTTGCTCACGTAAATATGCTTCAAATATACTTCTTCGAATCAAAACTTTCTTTCCAATCTTATAGACTGCTCCAGCTTCATGTGCCATGCGAATAACAGGTTTCATTCCCAACCGGTAATACTCACACGCCATATTGTAGGTCACATAGTCATGGCTCATAAATTCCAGATCTTCATCGTCAATCTCATCTGAAAACATCCATACATTACCGCTCATCTGTCTTCTTCTCCTTATCTTTTCCTGTTGCCGGTTCATGGAAACGTTCCAGGTAATCATCAAAAATATCACGACGAATCAGTACCGTTCCATCAATTCTGTAAAAAGCTCCTGCATCACTGGCAAGCTCTAAGAGTTTCTTATGAGAGATACTGTAAATAATCTCTGCCTGTTGATATCGCAGATACTGTCGGCGTAATTTTCTTAAATGTTCCGGAACTTCCTTCATACTTGTAATCGGTTTGTACTTTTCATTCATAATGCTTTCCTCCAAAATTAGATTTACTGTTTTACAGAAGTTGACTGCCGGAATATAACTTTTCCACGAAAAAAAGCACCTCTTAGATCAACTCTAAGAAGTGCTCTTGCTTCATTGCCAAACCCGTGTCTTTCCACCTGAAATTCGTCATGCTTCATAACGATTCATTATTATCCCAAATTTTGTTGTCAAATTGTTGTCAAATGCGGTCTGACATCATGGTTTTAGACATTTTATATTTAATTTTAGTACAGCTTTGCACCAGCCGGAATGTGGTCATCAACCATCAGAAGATGAAGCTTTTCTTCGCCTTCTTCTTCATGAATAGCACTGAGGAGCATACCGCAAGAGTCAATGCCCATCATCGCTCTCGGTGGAAGATTTGTGATAGCAATAAGAGTCTTTCCAACCAGTTCTTCCGGCTCATAAAAGCTATGAATACCGCTTAAAATGGTTCTGTCTGTGCCTGTTCCGTCATCAAGAGTAAACTGTAAAAGCTTCTTCGACTTCTTAACAGCCTCGCAAGCCTTAACCTTTACTGCACGGAAATCTGACTTGCTGAATGTATCAAAGTCTACCATTTCCTCAAACAAAGGCTCAATCTTTACCTTAGAAAAATCAATCTTTTCAGACTCAGTTTTTACATTTTTTTCAGGTGCTTCAGAAGCTGTATTATTTACATCATTTTTCTTATTTACATCACCGAGTGACTTCATGGTCGGGAACAGGAGCACATCACGGATCGCTGCGCTATCTGTCAGCAGCATAACAAGACGGTCAATACCGTATCCGATACCTCCTGTTGGTGGCATACCGATCTCCAGTGCATTCAGGAAATCTTCATCTGTATGCTGTGCTTCTTCATCTCCAGCTTCTGCATTCTTATCCTGCTGTGCGAAACGTTCTCTCTGATCAATCGGGTCATTCAGCTCGGAATATGCATTACACATTTCCCATGTATTGATAAACAGCTCAAAACGTTCTACTTTTTCAGGATCGTTTGGTTTCTTTTTAGTAAGTGGGGAGATCGCCAGTGGATGATCCATAATAAAGGTTGGCTGGATCAGGTTCTCTTCACAATATTCCTCAAAGAACAGGTTGATAATATCACCCTTGGTATGACGTTCTTCAAATTCAATACCACGATCCCTTGCCAGAGCTTTTGCTTCTTCATCCGTCTTGACCTCATCAAAGTCTACACCAGCGTATTTCTTAATGGCATCGTTCATAGTCAGACGTGCAAATGGCTTGCCAAAGTCGATCTCGATTCCATTGTAAGTGAACTTGCTGCTGCCCAGTACAGTCTCAGCCAGATAGCGGAACATGGACTCTGTCAGTTCCATCATGCCTTCATAATCTGTATATGCCTGGTATAATTCCATCAGAGTAAATTCTGGATTATGACGTGTATCCACACCTTCATTACGATATACACGACCGATTTCGAAGACTCTTTCCATACCGCCTACGATCAGTCTCTTCAGATAAAGCTCCAGAGAAATACGAAGCTTCACATCTTCATTTAACGCATTATAATGAGTCTCAAATGGTCTTGCTGCTGCACCACCGGCATTGCTTACCAGAGTAGGTGTCTCTACTTCGATAAAGTTTCTTCCATCCAGGAACTTACGGATCTCTTTGATGATCTGTGAACGCTTCAGGAAAACTTCTTTGGATTCCGGGCTCATGATCAGATCTACATATCTCTGACGGTAACGCATATCTGTATTGGTCAGGCCATGGAACTTTTCTGGAAGGATCTGAAGTGACTTTGACAAAAGCACCATCTCGGTTGCATGAACAGAGATCTCACCTGTCTTGGTTCTGAACGCATATCCCTTTACACCATAGATATCGCCGATATCAGACTTTTTGAATTCTGCGTACGCTTCTTCTCCGATCGCATCTCTGGCAACATATACCTGAATGCTTCCCTTTAAGTCCTGAATATTACAGAAAGAAGCCTTCCCCATGACACGTTTAAACATCATACGTCCGGCAATAGATACCTGAATCGGCTGAGCATCCATGATAGCTCTTCTTTCATTATAGTCGTCATTCAGTACCTGTCTGGCCTGTGCTTCATCCATTCCTTCTACGGAAGGTGTCTTTCTGCCTGCAAGAATCTTAGCTTCGTGAGCATAGTAAAGATCCTTCACCTCTGCTGAATGGTGTGTCTGATCATATTTTGTAATCTGGAATGGATCTTTCCCCATTGCCTGAAGTTCTGCAAGCTTGTCTCGGCGAACCTGTCTGAGCTTGTTCACATCTACTTCCTGATTGTTTCCCTGGTTCTTATTTCCCTGTGCCAATTCTCATTCCTCCTGTATTATTTCAAAACCACAATAGTCTTTTTCTCAATTCTGTTCCTGTACTTTTCTTACAGAGATCTTTCAATACCCAATACTTTGTATTTTATAATACCCATCTGGGTCTCCACTTCGATCTCCTGTCCTACAGATGCTCCGATCAGTGCTTTCCCAACCGGTGATTCATTGGAGATCTTGCCCTGCAGACTGTTTGCTTCTGTGGAACCTACGATCTTATATTCGATCTCTTCTTCAAACTCTTCATCGTATAACTTTACTGTACATCCTACATTAATCTTGTCAGAATCTACATCGTCTTCTACTACTACTTCTGCATTCTTCAGGATTTTCTCGATCTCTTCGATTCTTGCTTCGATATCACGCTGTTCATCTTTTGCAGCGTCGTACTCTGCATTCTCGGAAAGGTCTCCCTGTTCTCTTGCTTCTTTAATCTTCTGTGACACTTCTTTACGTCTGTTCAGTTTCAGATCTTCCATCTCGTCTTCCAGTGCCTTTAACCCTGTATAGGTTAATAAATTCTTCTTTGCTTCCATGATACTTCGCACCTTTCAAAATCTAATATTTTTATGCCTTGCGGCCTATAATTTATGCAAGTTTACCTAATCAGTCATAATATTATAATATTCCCGACTGTTTCTGTCAAGTTTTTCCGGTATACTCTCCAGCACTTCTTCCAGCTGTCCAATGGTCTCGATCTCATTCACCCTTCTTCGTATCGCTGCACTGTGTGGATAGCCCGCTGTATACCAGGCCACATGCTTGCGCATCTCCCGAATACCGGTATATTCACCTTTGTATTGTAGCTGCAGTCTGGCATGGCGCAAAATCATCGCTTTTAATTCTGCCACATCCGGACGCTCCGGTATATTCCCTGTTTTATCATATTCCACAAGCTGTCGGAATATCCATGGATTTCCTCTGCTTGCCCTGCCAATCATAACGCCGTCACATCCGGTCTCTTCCATCATCTTATGGGCTGATATAGGATCCGTCACATCTCCGTTACCGATTACCGGCACGCTGACGGCTTCTTTCACCTGACGGATAATTTCCCAGTCTGCCTTTCCGGCATAATACTGTTCCCTCGTTCTTCCATGTACCGCTATTGCCGCAGCACCGGCGTCTTCCAGATATTTTGCCATCTCTACCGCATTGCTATGCGCTTCATCAAACCCTTTTCGGATCTTAACTGTCAACGGCTTTTGAATTGCCTTCGCAGTCTTTCTCACAATCTCGGCTGCCAGCTTTGGGTTCTTCATCAAGGCCGAGCCTTCCCCGTTATTGACCACTTTCGGTACCGGACATCCCATATTCAGATCCAGAATATCAAACGGTCGTTCTTCAATCTGGGCCGCCATTTTCGCAATCAGATCCGGCTCACTGCCAAACAGCTGCATGGATACCGGCCGTTCTTTTTCCTCAATCTCCATCAGTTTTTCTGTATTTTTATTATGAAAAGAAATTGCTTTCGCACTGACCATCTCCATACAGATCAGCCCTGCTCCCATTTCTTTGCACAGCAAACGAAAAGGCAGGTCTGTTACACCTGCCATCGGAGCCAAGATATATGGATTTTCCAGTCTCACATTTCCGATCTTTAATTCCATCTTTACTCCTCTTCCATTGCCAGCGCAGAGGCATCCATTCCCAAAATCACCACTTTGTAATACAGTTCCAGAGACTCCAGAAGCTCTGCTTTACTTCTCTGCAGCTCCCGTATCTTCAGTACACTGCCAATTTCATCATAGCTGAAGTCGTTCTCCTGCGCTTCTGTATGAAAGCAGAGTTCTCCATCTTCGTCAAACTCCAGTGTCAGCACACCGCCTACATCATTGGTATATAGCACACACATGATCTTCAGTTCATCTTTGATCGCATCCGGCAATGCCTGAAATTCTTCGTTTAAATAATATTTTTCGGTATAGGCACTTGCTCCGCAGAGCACGGTCTTTTCCTTTTTCTGATTCATTTTATATCCTCATTTACTTCTATTTCAATTATACATAATTGTAGATACCACGCACAGATACTTCTCCGGCGTAGACCTTTACCATGCTTCCATCTTCTTTTTCCACCAGAAGCTGTCCCAGTTCATCAATACCACGGGCAATTCCGGTATATTCATTTCCAGGTTCCAGGACACGCACCTGCTGGTTTTGATTTACCAGAAGCTCTTGATAATCCCCGCGCAGCAGGGTCATATCTCCATATTCCATAAATCGGTCATAGAAATCTTCAAAAGCTTCCATATGGGCACAGATAATCGCCGCACGATCCACCTTTTCCCCCTTTTCCAGTATCAGAGAAGTGGCTATATCCTGGATTTCTTCTGGGAATTCAGTTACATTAGCATTAATCCCAGTACCAATAACGATGTAATGGATTGCTCCCAGTTCCATACTCATCTCTGTCAACGTTCCGGAAATCTTTTTTCCACGTATCACTACGTCATTTGGCCACTTAATCTTCACATCCAGGCCAGTGACTTCTTTCACACTCTTCGCTACTGCCATACCTGCCACCAAAGTCATCATAGATGCCTTTTCCGGAGCCAGCTGCGGCCGAACCAGAATACTCATGGCTATGGCGGAACCATGAGGGGTCACCCAGGCCCGTCCTCTTCTTCCTTTTCCGCCAGACTGATAATCAGCTACTGCCAGCGTACCATGGGGTGCACCTTCTTCTGCCATCTTCTTGATATAATCATTCGTAGAATCTACACTGTCCAGACAGATCAGATTCTTTCCAGCCCACCTGGTATGCATCCGGCTCTCCAACTCCGTTTTGGAAATACTGTCCGGATATCCACAAAGGCGGTACCCTTTATTCTGTACCGCCTCGATCTGATACCCTTCATTTTTCAACTGATTGATACCTTTCCAGACCGCAGTTCTGCTGACGCCAAAGCGTTCACACAGTTCCTGTCCGGAGATATACCCTTCTGACTGACGAAGGGCACTGAGAATCTCACTTTTCATACTTTTACTGTTCTCCTAATGTGGCTGCCATCACTGCCTTGATGGTATGCATTCTGTTCTCTGCTTCCTCAAATACCTTAGACTGCGCAGATTCAAATACCTCATCTGTCACTTCCATCTCAGTCAGATTATATTTTTCTCCCATCTGTTTGCCGATCTTTGTCTTCAAGTCATGGAACGCTGGCAGACAATGCAGGAAGATTGCCTTCTCTCCAGCATTTTTCATTACTTCCTTTGTCACTTTATACGGAGAAAGATCTTTGATACGCTTTTCCCATACTTCATCCGGTTCTCCCATGGATACCCACACATCGGTGTAGATTACATCTGCATCTTTGGTTCCTTCTTTCACATCTTCCGTCAGTGTGATCGTGGCTCCGGACTCTTTTGCATATCCTTTGCATGTCTCTACCAGTTCTTCATTCGGGAAATATTCTTTAGTGGTGCAGGCTACAAAATGCAGTCCCAGCTTTGCGCAGACGACCATCAGAGAATTGCCCATATTGTATCTGGCATCTCCCATATAAACCAGCTTTCTGCCCTTCAGGTCTCCAAAATGTTCCCGGATGGTCAGCATATCTGCCAGCATCTGGGTTGGATGATATTCATTCGTCAGTCCGTTCCATACCGGCACACCTGCATATTCTGCCAGTTCCTCCACAATTTCCTGACCATATCCACGATATTCAATACCTTCAAACATTCTGCCAAGTACACGAGCCGTATCAGCAATGCTCTCTTTCTTTCCTATCTGTGATCCTGTTGGATCAAGATATGTGCATCCCATTCCCAGATCATGTGCAGCTACTTCAAAGGCACAACGAGTACGGGTACTGGTTTTTTCAAAAATCAGAGCAATGTTTTTTCCCTTGTAATGATCTACCGGAATGCCTTTTTTCTTTTTCTCCTTTAAGTCTGCTGCCAGATCCAGCATATAGGTAATCTCATCTGGTGTAAAATCCTTCAGTGTTAAAAAATTACGTCCTTTTAAATCCATCTTCTTAAACCTTCTGTCTTTTATTTTTCTTACGCTTCTTTGGCCACTTCCACTGCTGCCTTGATACTTCCTGCCAGATTCTGCATCTCAGACGGAATAATAATCTTGGTAGCCTGACCATCTGCGATCTTTGCCATCGCTTCAAAGCTCTTCAGTGTCAGTACTCTTTCATCTGCGCCGGCTTCCTTCAGGAAACGGATACCATCTGCATTGGCCTGCTGTACCTTCAGAATGGCTGCTGCCTCACCTTCTGCCTCGCGGATCATTTTTTCTTTCTCTGCTTCCGCCTTCAGAATTGCAGATTCCTTGGCTGCCTGTGCATCCAGAATCATGGCTTCCTTCTTACCTTCTGCTACCAGAATTGCGGATTTCTTCTCACCTTCTGCCACCAGAATGGTCTCACGTCTTTCACGTTCTGCCTTCATCTGCTTCTCCATGGCCTCCTGAATGGCTGCCGGAGGAATGATATTCTTCAGTTCCACACGGTTCACCTTGATGCCCCATGGATCTGTGGCTACATCCAGAGATGCTCTCATCTTGGTATTGATGGTTTCTCTGGAAGTCAGTGTCTCATCCAGTTCCAGATCTCCAATGATATTTCTTAATGTAGTTGCCGTCAGATTCTCAATGGCCATAATTGGATTTTCCACACCGTAAGTATATAACTTCGGATCGGTAATCTGAAAGAATACAACGGTATCGATCTGCATGGTAACGTTATCCTTGGTAATTACCGGCTGTGGCGGGAAATCGACTACCTGCTCTTTTAAAATCACTTTCTTTGCTACACGGTCCAGAATCGGAACCTTGAAATGCAGTCCCACATTCCAGGTTGCGCGGTAACCGCCAAGCCGCTCTACTACCATTGCTTGTGCCTGTGGCACAATCCGAATGTTTCTTGCCAGTAATAATAAAATAATAATAAGAATGATAACTGCAATGCCCATATCAGTTGTTCTCCTTTTCCTTTACAATTAATTTTACACCTTCAATTGCACAAATCTCAACAATCTTATCCTTTTCAATCCTCTTATCCTGATCCTGGGAGCGTGCTGTCCACTCCATTCCTCTGACCTGAACTTTTCCAGTGCTTTTCAGATTATCGATTTCTTCCAGAACCACACCTTCCATTCCAATCAGCTCATCCACATTGGTAGAAACATGTCCCTTATTCACATATTTTACCGCAAATGGCCTTGTAAAAAACAGCAATAAAAAGGAAACTGCAACAAATGCCATCATCTGTGGCCAAAAACTGAGTCCACATACATTAGCGATCAGTCCGGCCAGAGCACCTCCTGCGAACCAGATCGTCGTCAGCCCCATAGTCAGCAGTTCAATTACCAGCAACAGGATAAAGAGTATCATCCAATACACCGGTAACATTACAAAATCCATTCATATCCCCCTTTCTTTTTGCATATCTTATGTTCAAGAATGCTTCTGCATACTTTCGAACAGTATAACACACAAGGAAAAAAAATACCATACCTGACACTCACGTATCTGGTATGGTACTCTTACTTTTTATTTTCCTGATTAGTAGAACTGATGCGCTCCGATCTTGGTTCCTTTTCCGGATCCTGTATTGAAATAAAGTGCTCCGCCTACCGTTCCTTCTCCATTCATGGCTGCCAGTGCCGCATCGTAGCAATCACTTGGTGCGCTTCCGACCACACCTGCCAGCTGTCCGCTGTACGCTGGTGTGAACTGACCACTTTCATAAATAACATCATGGATACTGTTTGCAAAAGAAGAACTTGCCACACGGTTCATAACTACCTGCCCTACGGCAATCTTTCCTTCCATAGACTGGTTACCTGCCTCACAATAGATCAGGGCTGCCAGAAGATCCAGATCACTGCTGCTTACACTGGATGCAGCACTCTCCGTGCTTTCAGTCTCAGGTGCAGTATACTCTGTCTCAGGTGCCGTGTATTCGGTCTCTGGTACGGTATACTCGGTCTCCGGCACCGTGTACTCGGTCGCCGGTGTACTATATTCGCTCTCCGCAGTGTAGTAGTCGCTTCCATCGCCATAATATTCAGTCTCTGGTACGGTGTACTCTGTCTCAGCAGTATAGTCTGTGTAATCTGTATAGTATTCTGTCTCCGGTGTATAGTAAGTATCTGATGTGGTATCCTCAGCATAATACTCTGTCTCAGGAACATATTCCTCTGTCACATTATATCCAGAATCATCTGTGCTCTCTGCCGGCGCTGTGTATGTACTCTGGTCTGCGCTTTCATCTACTGCAACTGCACCGTCCACTACCATAGTCGTCTGAACATCTTCTGCTGCTACATAGGCCTTTTCTCCATTATCCAGCTGAATCTCTACCCAGTTGTCTGTGCTTCCCAGCACTTCATATCCTTCGCCTTCGTTCATGCTTCCAATAATGGAAGACGTGTCTTCATGATCTGAGAAAATCTTTACATCATCCCAGGATGCTACTGCACCCTGTACACCATATACGGACTTCAACTCGTCTGCTTTTTCGTCAAATGCCAGATATTCGGTCTTCACATATCCGGTTTTGTTTCCTACTTCTACTTTGGTCCAGTCAGAATCCATGCTCTTGACAATGACGCCGCCCGCACTTGGTACATATCCGATCACAGCACTGCTATCGTCTGCGCTTTCACGAATCAGTAATTCGCTGCTGACGTTGGCCACTGCCACGTTCTTTCCACCACATCTGTTGCTGTCAGCCGCCATAACCGCTGTGGTTGACATCATTGAAAGTGTCAGGACTGAGACAGTACTACAAATTGCTGCTTTTGTTCTGTTTTTCATTACATAACCTCCGTATGTGCCGATATTCTTCTCATTTTTTACATTTTCTGGCACATATTATTACAAAATTGTTAAGAAATTTTACAGTCATATTGTACGATAGTTAACTTTTTTTGTCAACCCCTAAAAAATGCCGTAAAAAAGCCCTTTTACCATTTTCCTGGCAAAGGGCTTTTTCTATCCACGTTGTCTTTTTACTTCATACATCAGAATCGCTGCTGCTACTGCTGCATTCAGTGACTCTACCTGTCCTTCCATCGGAATACGGATATAGGTATCTGCCTGCTCTGCTAAATGGTCAGTCAGCCCATTTCCTTCATTTCCGATCAGAAATGCACACCCTTTTGTATAGTCTTCCTGATAGTAGTTCTGCCGTCCCTTCAGATGGGCTGCATAGACCGCTACCTGCCGCTCTTTTACTTTACGCAGTACTTCATCCAGATCCTTTTCATAGGAAAACGGCATACGGTACAATGATCCCATCGTTGATCTTACCGTCTTAGGATTATAAATATCCACCGTATCTGCACTCATAATGATGCCATCCACACCGGCGCCTTCCGCTGTTCGAAAAATGGTTCCCAGATTGCCTGGATCTTGCAGATTCTCCAGAATCATCAGATGAGGGTGCTCTTTTTTCAGCATCTCATCTAATGTATATTCCTTCTGACGTACCACACAGAGCACTCCCTGAGGTGTCTGGGTATCGGATACTGTCGTAAATACCTTATCCGTCATCACTTCATAAGGAATATCCTTCAGAACAGCTCTGTTTTCTTCTTTTTCCAGAAAGCCTTCTGATACATACGTGCGCACCAGCCGTTCTGTCGACACTTCCCGAAACATGCGTACTCCTTCTACTACAAAAAGGCCTTCTTCCCGGCGTGTTCTGGATTTTTTCATTAACTGAATCAGGTTCTTCACCTGCTTGTTCGCTGTACTTTCTATCATACCTTATACCGACAGTGCCTTTGCTACTTCCCACATATATTCTGGCAGATCCTTTTGCATTGCCAGTGCCTCATCAATGTCAAAATCCGTAAAATCTCCATGACGGTATCCGACCACTCGATTTGTCTTTCCTGCACACAACAGATCTGCTGCATAAGCTCCCATCATGGATGCATAGACACGATCCTTACAGGTAGGACTTCCTCCTCGCTGCATGTGTCCCAGAATGGTCGCTCTTGTCTCCACTCCGGTCGCTGCCTGAATACGACGAGCCATAGAGGTGGAATGTCCAATGCCTTCTGCATTGATAATAATATGATGCTTCTTTCCACGCTTTCTGCTACGGATAATATTGTTGATCAGTTCCTGTTCATCATAATTGTAACGCTCCGGAACCAGAATATCTTCTGCTCCATTTGCAATACCACAATACAAGGCAATATAGCCTGCATGTCGTCCCATTACTTCAATAATGCTGCAACGCTCATGAGAGGTGGAAGTATCCCTTACTTTATCGATAGCCTCCATGGCTGTGTTAATCGCAGTGTCAAATCCAATGGTATATTCGGTGCATGCAATATCCAGGTCAATGGTTCCAGGTACTCCAATAGTATTTACCCCCAATGCGGCCAGCTTCTGTGCGCCCGCAAAAGAACCATCTCCACCGATCACCACAAGTCCATCGATGCCGTGCTTCTTGCAGATCTCAGCTCCCAGTTTCTGTCCCTCTTCTGTACGGAACTCTGCGCATCTGGCAGTACCCAGGATGGTTCCTCCACGGGCGATGGTATCCGATACATCTCTGGCAGACATATCCCGTATCTCTTCGTTTAATAAACCACTATAACCACGGTAGATACCTTTTACCTTCTTGCCGTTGTAAATGGCTTTTCTGACTACTGCACGGATAGCTGCATTCATACCGGAAGCATCCCCGCCGCTGGTCAGTACGCCAATTGTCTTAATCTCTTTTTCCATGGTATCTCCTCCTCAAAAGGCTTTGCAGATTTGCTATATTTTTTCTATAGTGTAATGCATTTCATTTGCATTTTCAAATAGTTTTTACATTTTCCATTCCGAATTTCTCTGCCAGTTTCTGGATCAGTTCTTCGTCTCCGTTCACTGTCCAGTTCTCAGACAGACGTTTTACTGCTTTTGGCTCTCTGACATAGATCACCACTCTGTCTTTTCCGTCCGATTCTCTGAGAATATTATACAATTCCCGCTCCATGGACTGGTAGGCTTCCATATTTTGAAACTGAATCCAGATTTCTTTGTGAATTTCCTTAAAATTCTGTATTTTTTCACAGATCAGCTTACTCGGCTTGTCCTCTTCAACTGACACTCTTCCACTGATAAACACTTTTTCGTCTTCCACCAGCTGATGTTTATTTTTTTCATAGTCCCTTGGGAAGACTACCACTTCTACTGTACCCAGAAGGTCTTCCAGTGTCAGAAATGCCATGGTCTGATTGGTTCTGGTATACTTGATGGTCTTCTCTGTGATCATTCCACCTACTGTAGCCTTACTTCCGTCTGTCACCCTGGAATGTCCGGTTTCTTCATCTAATGCAAAATCTGAAGTCACATTCGTGATATGTTTCTTCCAGATTCCTTCGTACTTTTCCAGTGGATGCCCACTTACGTAAAAGCCCAACACTTCTTTTTCATAGGCCAGAAGCTGTTCTTTTTCGTACTCCTCTACTTTCGGCAGGCTGATCTCATACTCTTTCTTTTCTTCTTCCCCCACAAAATCAAACAGGGACATCTGACCGGTCATGGAATTCTTCTTTTCCTGATTGACAGAATCCATCAGCTGTGCATAAATCAGCATAAACTGATGCCGGTTACCTCCCAGGCTGTCAAACGCTCCAGATTTTATAAAGTTCTCTACGGTACGCTTATTGATCTCTTTTCCAGAAAGACGTTCCATAAAATTCTTCAGTGAAGTATACATTCCATTTCGCTTACGTTCCTCTACAATAGCAGCAATCACCGGTTTTCCCACACTTTTGATCGCTGACAGCCCATAACGGATATGATTGCCATCTACCGTAAATCCACTTTCTCCCAGATTGATATCCGGTGGAAGAATCTCTATTCCCATCTGACGGCAGGTCATATGATATTCTGCTACCTTTGAAGAATTATCAATTACAGATGTCATCAGTGCTGCCATAAATTCCACCGGATAATAGTATTTCAGATAAGCGGTCTGATAAGAAACCACTGCATAAGCTGCTGCATGTGACTTATTAAAAGCATATTTGGCAAAATCAATCATATCATCATAGATCTTGTTTGCCACTTTCTCAGGAATTCTATTCTTGATACATCCTGGTACGCCTTCTTCTTCATTGCCATATACAAAATTCTGGCGCTCCTTTTCCATGACCGCAGCTTTCTTCTTCGACATGGCACGGCGGAGCAGGTCACTTCGTCCCAGCGTGTAACCACCCAGATCCCGCACAATCTGCATAACCTGTTCCTGGTATACGATACAGCCATAGGTAGCCTCCAGAATCGGCTTCAGCTGCGGACAGTCATAGGTAATACTTTCTGCGTTATTTTTTCCTTTGATATACTGTGGAATAAAGTCCATTGGTCCCGGCCGGTACAATGCAATACCGGCTATGATATCCTCCAGGCTCTCCGGCTTCAGCTCCTTCATAAAGTTTTTCATCCCGGCACTTTCCAGCTGGAACACGCCATCTGTCTTTCCGGTGCTTAAAGAAGCCAGTACCTTCGGATCGTTATAATCTATGCGATCCATATCCAGTATCGTTCCTGTATTCTGCTCTACAAACTTCACTGCATTCTGGATTACAGTCAGAGTACGCAGGCCCAGGAAATCCATCTTCAATAGTCCCAGTTCCTCCAGTGTTGTCATCGTAAACTGGGTAATCGGAGATCCATCCGATCCAAGAGCCAGCGGTACGTATTCATCTGCTGCTTTCTGGCAGATGACCACACCTGCTGCATGCATGGAAGTATGCCGTGGCAGCCCCTCCAGTCGTCTGGACATATCGATCAGCCTGCGCATCTGACTGTCTTCTTCATACAGCTTCTTCAGATCCGGATTCATCTTCAATGCTTTATCTATGGTGATATTCAGTTCCTGTGGAATCATCTTGGCCACATTGTCTACAATCGCATAAGGAATATCCATCACGCGCCCCACATCACGGATGACACCTCTGGCGGCCAGAGTTCCGAACGTAACAATCTGTACGACTTTTTCCTTACCATATTTGCGCACTACATAATCGATGACTTCCTGCCTTCTCTCGAAGCAAAAGTCTACGTCAATATCCGGCATGGACACTCGTTCCGGATTCAGAAAACGTTCAAACAGCAGATTGTATTTGATCGGATCCAGCTTCGTAATCCCCAGCGTATAAGACACCAGACTGCCGGCTGCCGAGCCACGTCCAGGTCCCACCATAATATCATGCTGCCTTGCATAATGGATAAAATCCCAGACAATCAGGAAATAATCCACATATCCCATCCTCTGAATGATTCCCAGTTCATAATTCAGCCGTTCCTTTAGCTCTTCTGCCTGCTTTTCCTCATAACGCTCTGCCAGTCCGTCAAAACACAGCTTATTCAGATATTCCCATGAGGAATAGCCTTCCGGTACATCAAACTTTGGCAGCTTGGTCACACCAAATTCAATCTCTACATGACAACGATCTGCTATCTTCTGCGTATTTTCCAACGCCTGCAAGGCATACGGGAACAGCTGCGCCATCTCTTCCGGCGATTTTACATAGTACTGTCCACCTTCATAACGCATACGTTCTTCGTCATCCAGCTTCTTTCCAGTCTGAATACACAGCAAGATATCATGGGAATCTGCGTCCTCTGCATAGGTGTAATGTACATCATTGGTGACTACCAGCTCGATTCCTGTTTCTTTGCTCATACGCAGAAGCTGCTGATTTACCATTTTCTGTTCTGGTATGCCATGGTCCTGCAATTCCAGAAAATAATTTCCTTTTCCAAAAATCTGCTCATGCTCCAGTGCCGCTTTTTTTGCCTCTTCATACAGCCCCCGTGTCAGATACTTCTGTACCTCACCGGCCAGGCAGGCACTCAAGGCAATAATTCCCTCATGATATTCTTCCAGTACCGAACGATCCACACGAGGCTTATAATAATACCCTTCTGTATACCCCCTGGATACAATCTTCATCAGATTACTGTATCCCTTATTATTTTCTGCCAGAAGCACCAGATGGTAATAACGGTCATCTCCACTGGACTTTTCTCTGTCAAACCTGGAGCCAGGTGCCACATAAACCTCACAGCCCAGAATCGGATTGATCCCTTCTGCTCTGGCTGCACGATAAAAATCAATCACACCAAACATCACACCATGATCAGTGATCGCTGCACTGTTCATGCCCAGTTCTTTTACGCGGCTCACGTATTCTTTAATCTTATTCGAACCATCCAACAGACTGTACTCTGTATGGACATGCAAATGTGTAAAATTCAAATCCAAACCTCATTTCGTAAACTAAAATATGAAAAAAGACCGATGTAAAATGTCTTTTTTAAGTATAACATTTTACACCGGTCTTTGATAGTATTTTCTAACAGTAAATTTATTAGCCGTTGATCATGAAGTTCAGCAGTTTATCTACATCTTCCTTTTCATATGCAAGAATCTCCATCTCCGGGATCTCACCATTGGAGAAGATATTTGCCAGGGAAACATACTGGCACAGCTTAGACTTCAGATTCAGTCTGTCACCTTCACCTGTTATTAATTCTACTTTTCCCTTGCAACTGTCAACTACATCAAAAAACTTGTTAATGTCTGTAATATTCTGTACTTTCATCTTATACTCCTTTCATCGCAATTCTCTTCTGCGATCCACTTTTCTTATCTCTCTTTGCTACACCCATACTATATGCGGTTTGCAGCAAAATTACAAGTGATTTTACAGCTTTCTCCATTTTGACGAGAAATTATCAAAGTTTGTTTTGCTTATTTTATTGCAATTGCTTCAATCTCCAGCAGTACATCCTTTGGTAATCGTGCAACTTCCACACAAGATCTTGCCGGGAAAGTACCAGTGAAGTAGTCAGCATAAATGGCATTGATCTTACCAAAATCCTCCATATTCTTGATAAACACGGTAGTCTTTACTACTTTTTCAATAGAACTGCCTGCCTCTGCAAGAAGGGCTGCAATATTAGAAAATGCCTGCTTTGCCTGTGCTTCCACACCTTCCGGGATCTCTCCTGTTGCCGGATTTACCGGAATCTGGCCAGAAGTATAAACCATTCCATTCACCTCGATAGCCTGTGAATACGGTCCGATTGCTGCCGGTGCTTTGTCTGTACTGATAACGTTCATGTCTTTTTCCTCCTTATGTGATTTCATTGTTTACATTATTTTATCTTACGAATTGCTCTTTCCGTAATTTCGATGCGTCCTTCTTTTAATAAATGGCCAACTGCACGCTTAAATGCATTCTTGCTTAATCCCATCTCTCGCTTGATGACTTCCGGAGATGCCTTATCTGTGAACGGAAGCACCCCTGAAAATTCTTCGATCGCCAGCATCACAGCTTCCGCATCTTCATCAATCTGCAGATACGCCTTTTCTCTTGCAGACAGATCCAGCTTGCCATCTTCTTTCACTCCGGTTACTCTTGCAGAAATCTCCTCTCCGATCCGATACTTTCCCGCTGCTTCTTTCTGTGGAATCAAACCGGAATAACGATTGTCCACCGCCACGAATACCCCGAATCGTTCACTGATCTGATAGATCGTCCCTGTCACATGATCGTCTTTCTTGTATGGCGAATCAGTCTGCAGATATTCGTAAACATTCATCGTGGCACAAAGACGGCCACTTTTATCTACATATAATGCTGCCAGACATTCCTCTCCATCGCGCACTTTCCTGGTCTGCTGCTTAAACGGAAGCAGAATATCTTTTTCCAGTCCCCAGTCCAGAAATGCTCCAATCTTTGCCACTTCTTTTACTTTCAGCATTCCCACCTGTCCCAGTTCCAGCTTCGGCTGTCTGGTAGTGGCAATCAGCCGGTCTTTGGAATCCTTATATAAAAATACATTCAGTTCGTCACCGATCACGGCATGCTCAGGTACTTCCTTCTTTGGAAGAAGCACACGTTCCTCTTCTGCGCCTTCTTCTGCCAGATATACTCCAAAATCTGTTCTTTTTACAATCTTTAATGCCTGTCTCTTTCCTAATTCTAACATATATTCTTCACCTAATCTGTCTTTCCTGTTTTACAAAATTCCACTACTGCAAAAGATCTGCCTTCTGCACCACGCAAATCCACCGTCACATAGTCCTCTCCTGCACTGATCACCGGGTAGATCACATCTCCCAGTACAGCCTGGCTCCTATATTCTGCCCTTACTCTGGCAATCTTCCAGTCCTTGGGGATATACTCCTGTGCCATATCAATATACTGTGCATTGTTCACATGATGGTTCGTATCCAGATGATGTCTGCATACTTTAAATGCTTCTCTGGCCACGCCGCCTTCCGGTATCTTGATCTTACGGGAAGTCTTCCCCATCTCCAGCGCTGGTTCCATTGGATAGGCTTCCTGTACTTCCTGATCTACCCGCACCGGATGGCCAGTGTGAAGATCTACGTAGATCCAAAGGGAATTGGCACAGGCAAGTGTTCTGCCACCCCTATCCAGCATACGGTAGTTACGTTCTCCCTGAAACCCTTTAAATGCGTGAGCCCAGGTCTGAACTGTCACTTCTTCTCCCAGTACAGGCAGTCTCACCAGTTCAATCTGCCAGTAAGCCAACACCCATACTTTACCTTTTGCCAGCATATCATCTACACCATTCCCCAGTTCTTCTGACTGAAATGTACTGCAATCCTGGAAATAATTGATCAGCCCCGGCAGGGTCAGGCTCTTCTCTTCTCCGGTCTCACTATATCGGATACGACTCTGAAACTGATACGGCATAGCTATCTCCTTTTTGTTCCTGTAATTAAATATTATCCTGCAATGGATTATAACAAAAAAAGTAATGGATGCAAAGTGGGTTTTTCGTCGTTCGTACAAAAAAAGAGATGTTCAAACGAACATCTCTGAAAAGCTGGGCTACAAGGATTCGAACCTTGAAATGACGGAGTCAGAGTCCGTTGCCTTACCATTTGGCGATAGCCCAATGTCACAACACAATGTATTCTATACTAACTTTTTCAAAAATGCAAGTACTTTTTTAAAATTATTTCAATTTTTTTTGAAAAAGTCTTGTTTTATATGTTGCTTATCTACTTATTTAATGCTATAATCCTTGCGACTGGTAAAATACCAGACAGAAGCTATTATGCAAAATAGGATTTCATGCGTCAAGTGTTCCGTGGATGGGGAGTTGCCATAGAAACGAAAAGCTCGTCTTACGATATGAGATTCGCACCCGTTGCAACATATAGATGCCATACATCTTGATTGTGAAGGGACAGTAAATTTTTGTAACTTATTACTTGATCAGGATGTTTTTTTATGTCATTTTTCAACTCTTTGGAAACATTCTGATTACTATCATTTCAGGAGGTTTACTTATCATTATGATGATGGATCACGAAAAGATTAAAGAAGGTGTCCGCCTTATGCTGGAGGGCATCGGAGAAGATATTCACAGAGAGGGGCTGCTGGATACACCGGATCGTATTGCCAGAATGTGTGAACAGATCTACGGCGGTCTTTACGAAAATGCAGCTACCCATCTTTCCAAGCAGTTCCATGCAACCAATAATAATATTGTATTAGAGAAAGATATCACTTTCTACTCAACCTGCGAGCATCATTTACTCCCATTTTATGGCAAGGCACACGTTGCCTACATTCCAGATCAGCGTGTGGCAGGTTTAAGCAAACTGGCAAGAACGGTGGAAGTATTTGCCAGAAGACCTCAGATTCAGGAGAATCTGACTGCACAGATTGCCGATGCACTGGAAGAATACCTGCAGCCAAAGGGCGTTATGGTCATGATCGAAGCCGAACATATGTGCATGACCATGCGTGGCGTCCAGAAGCCTGGCAGTAAGACAGTTACCACCATTGTGCGTGGTGCTTTTGCCGAAGACTTCACTCTGCAGCAGACATTCCTGCAGATGGTGAAAGGCTGATCTATGAAACGGATACAGGATATTTTTACCCATCCGCTTTATCAGGAACAGCTATCGCTCCTGATGGATGCCGAAAAGGACCGCATCTTCTGTCGCCATACTGTCGAGCATTTTCTGGATGTAGCCAGGCTCATGTATCTGTATAATCTGGAAGATTCCGCTGGTCTCGAAAAGGAACTGATCTACGCTGCTGCTTTCTTACATGACATTGGCAGATATGAACAGATCGCAAAGGGAACGCCCCACGATATCGCAAGTGCCAGAATGGCTAAGACCATTCTGAATGATTGCGGCTTCTCTGACAGAGACATCTTGGCGATCCAGGATGCGATCCTCCATCACAGGGGTAATGAAAATCATGGTGAATCACATCTTGCCCGTTATCTGTACCGTGCTGACAAGCAGTCCCGCAACTGCTTCTGCTGTCCTGCCAGCAGGGAATGTAACTGGCCTTTATCGAAAAAAAATATGGAAATTGACTATTAGATAAAATCAAAAGGAGTTCCTGTTATGAAAATTGGAAATCATGAATTTGATACAGCAAATGAAACATATATTATGGGCATTCTGAATGTTACCCCAGACTCTTTCTCAGATGGCGGACGTTTCAACCATATGGATGAGGCTCTCCGTCATGCAGAAGAGATGATCACAGATGGTGCTGCCATCATTGACATCGGAGGAGAATCTACCAGACCAGGATATACTGTGCTCTCTGATGAGGAAGAGATTGCCCGTGTGACCCCGGTCATCGAGGCAGTAAAGTCCCGTTTCGACATCCCTGTCTCCATTGATACTTATAAGGGAAATGTGGCAGAGGCAGCTCTTCAGGCCGGTGCTGATCTGGTCAACGATATCTGGGGCTTTAAGTTTGACTTCAAAGTTGCCGAAATGACTGCAAAGTATCAGTCAGCCTGCTGTCTGATGCATAACCGCAAGGAAGCCGTCTATGACAATTTTCTTCAGGATATGGTAAAAGATATGGAAGAATCCATAGCTATCGCACGAAAAGCCGGTGTGGCAGATGATAAGATCATGCTGGATCCGGGTGTAGGCTTTGGTAAGACCTATGAGATGAATCTGGAAGCTATCAACCATGTAGATGTACTGCTTCCTCTGGGATTCCCGGTTCTTCTTGGCACTTCCAGAAAATCTGTCATCGGTAATACCTTAAATCTTCCGGTTGATCAGCGTGTGGAAGGTACTCTTTCTACTACTGTGATCGGTATGCTTCGCGGATGTGCCTTTGTACGTGTACACGATGTAAAAGAGAACAAACGTATTATTGACATGACAAAAGCTATTTTAAATGCTTAACTGAGGTAATACATATGGATAAGATTACAATCAAGGATCTGGAGATTTACGCCAATCATGGTGTATTTCCAGAAGAAAATGTACTTGGTCAAAAGTTTCTGGTGACTGCAGTATTACATACAAGCACCAGAAAAGCGGGACTGACTGACGATCTGACTGCTTCCGTGCACTATGGTGAAGTCAGCCATCTGATCAAAAAAATTGTATGCGATAATACCTGGAAGCTGCTGGAACGGATCGCCGAAGAAGTGGCTGCTACGATTCTTCTTACCTATCCTCTGGTTTCTCAGGTGGATCTGACCATTAAGAAACCATGGGCACCGATTGGTCTGCCTCTGGATACGGTATCTGTCGAAATCAGCCGCGGCTGGCACACCGCTTATATTGCCCTGGGCTCCAACATGGGCGACAAAGAGGCCTATCTGAAAGGTGCGATTGAAGCATTGGACTCTGCACCTGACTGTCAGGTAACTGCGGTTTCTGATTTTCTCATCACAGAGCCTTATGGAGGTGTGGAACAGGATGATTTCTTAAACGGTGCACTGGCACTGCGCACACTGCTTTCTCCTGAAGAACTGTTAGACCGTCTTCACGAAATCGAGTATGCGGCCCATAGAGAACGGATCATTCACTGGGGGCCAAGAACGCTGGATCTGGATATTCTGATGTACGATGATCTGGTACTGGATACTCCAGATCTGCACATTCCACACATTGAACTACACAAGCGTGACTTTGTACTGATTCCGCTGGCAGAGATTGCACCATGGAAGCGTCATCCGCTGATTGGCAAAACAGTTGCACAGATGCTGGAAGAAGTAAAAGATAAACGCTAGATCATATGGGAAAAGCCCACGATTTTCGCCGTGGGCTTTATCTGTTTCGTGCCGAATATATCTAATTTTGCGCTATTTGTCTTAAAATCTTCTTTCTCACAAACCAAAAGCATACCACCTGCAGGATAATCGTAATTCCCCAGGAGCCCGGATAGCATACAAACAGGAACCTTAAGGTTCGGTGATGTGGAAAAGCTCCGAAGATCCAGATAATTCTGGTTCCTACTGTTCCGATTATGGAGAGAATCATTGGTACACCGGAATGTCCCATTCCACGAAGTGCACCAGGAAACAGATCCATAATGCCACAAAGGAAATACGGCATAATAGTGATGGACATGATCTCCATGGCGTGGGTAATGACTTCTGGATTACTGGTGTAGATCCGCAAAATCTCCGGGCCGAAGAACCAGAAGCAGCTTCCCATGATCAACGCAACCGCAACCGTCAGCACCAGGCAGTCTCTCAACACCTTGTCCATTCTCTTATAATTTCCCACACCGTAATTCTGGCTCGTAAAACTCATGCAGGCCTGCGTCACTGCATTTACCGAAACATATAAGAATCCCATCAGATTATCCGCAGCCGTATAGCCTGCCATAGATACTGATCCAAATGAATTGACCGAAGACTGCAGTAACACATTGGAAAAATTAATGACTGTGCTTTGTATACCTGCTGGTATCCCTACCTGAAAAATCTGCTTCAGGTAATATTTTTTGATACACAATCTTGAAAAACGCAGTTGATAACTACCTTCCGTATGATGAAGACAGCGCAGCACCAGCGTACAGGATAACAGCTGTGAAATCACCGTCGCGATGGCTACCCCTTCTACACTCATATGAAATACAATCACAAAAATCATATTCAGGCAGGCATTGGTAATTCCCGACACAATCAGAAACATCAGTGGCCGCTTCGTATCTCCCACTGCCCGCAGGATTGCCGCTCCGTAATTGTACATCATGAAAAATGGCATTCCAAGGAAATAAATCCGCATGTATAATGTAGACTTATTAATTACATCCTCTGGGGTTCCCATCAGTTCCAGCGCGCCTCTGGCAAAAATCTGTCCGATCACCGCCATCATCACACCACTGACCAGCGCCAGCATAATAGCAGTATGTACCGTTTCGGACATCTCTTTTTCCCGTCCGGAAGCATAGAACCTGGCTGCCAGTACATTGGCTCCTAAGGATACCCCAATAAACAGATTTGTAAAAGTATTAATCAATGCCGTAGTAGATCCCACCGCTGCAAGAGCCTGGCTCCCGCTGAATCGTCCTACTACGATAACATCCACTGCGTTGAACATCAGCTGCAGAATACTGGACAGCATCAAAGGCAGCGCAAAGGATATCAGCTTGTCCATAATGGAGCCATGACACATATCAATCTCATATTTATTTTTCTTCAATTCCATCTCTCCCCTTTATCCACAATTCTATTGTTCTGTTCCCACTACAATGTGAATAAGATTCTTATTTAACATCAATGTGCGATTCCATGGATTCAGAATCACCCCCTCTATTTTCTCGGTCCGAAGCGCCATCTGAAACAGTTTTCCAATCTCTGCGGTAAATGCAGACATCACCGCATTGCTGCCTTTCATCTGTTCCTCAAAGCTGGTATATGCTGCAAACCACAGCTTTCCTTCTCCCGTCTGCACGGTCTGTATCTGCAGACTGTCCATAGCTCCAGACGGATCCACCGCTACAATCAGATGCCCATCCTCTTTCATTCTACGGCGCACCACCGTCAGTGCATGGGCCAGCATCTCCTGTGTCGGTTCCTTCTGCAGCTGCCAGATTGATTCTTCTATCTTCTCATTTCCCTTTAAATTCTGATCTTTTTCCATATATCTTCTTTCGCTCCATATCTTTGTCTATACTTTTCTTATACGAAACGGGTCAATTTCATTCTATCAACGTATTTCTTTCAAATTAAGACCGCTTACCTATTATAACAGTAATTCAAGAGGAATCCACCCCCTAAATTTTCCAAATAATTTCTATTTCATTTTTCAGAATTTCTGTATAACTCACACATTTTCCACACATACTACGGTCAACATCGCGTAAGCCGCACTGCATGAACATCGCAGACAGGCTAATGCGGTATAACTATCATGTAAGGGCACTTTCTGCCCGGAAAGGATCATTCTCTATGTTATTAAGTGAAAAAGAACGTGCTGTCATTGAAGATCTTCAGACACAGGAAAAAAGCTGTATCGAAAAATATGGACGTTATGCTCAGCAGGCCAGGGATCCGGAACTGAAAAATCTGTTTCAGACTCTTCAGGAAAAGGAGCGAACCCACTATACTTCTCTGTCTAATGTACTGAACGGTCAGGTCCCATCCTGCAACTGTAATGACTCGGATGGCCGCAATTATACGCCAAAAGCTACTTACACGGAGATTGCTGTCTCCGAAGACAAGATGCAGGATGCTTTTCTGGCTACCGATTGCATTGCTACTGAAAAGCTGGTTTCCGGAGAATATAATACGGATGTTTTCGCCTTTGGTTCCAGCGATATCCGAAAGCTCCTGGCTGATATCCAGGTGGAAGAACAGAATCATGCTGAAATGCTCTACAAATACAAAATGACCAACGGTATGGCGTAAACCAATGGGACGGAGTTTTCTGGCTTTCTTGAGCCAGAAAACTCCGTCCCTGATGGTTAACTGTTTTTCCCCAGTGCCTTCTTTCTGGCACGATATTTGGATTGAATATATTTTCCTGCCTTAGACAAATCTTTTGTTTTCCAGTTTCCTGTCTTCCTGGTTTTGGATGCCAGCAGAGAGCAGGATTCTTTTTTATTACTGAGACTCCAGCAAAAATAGCTGACATTTTTTTTATTCAGTCTTTTCAACCACTTTCCGGTAGATCCGGTACTGATTCCGCCATTTCCACTTGCTGCTGACATACCGAACTCTGAAACGATCACTGCCAGTCCTTTCTTTCAGCTCTCATCCAGCTTCGAAGGCAAATATTGACTGTGTTTTTTTCATTAGCGTAAAAATGCAGGGAGTACATAATATTTTTATATCCCTTGATTGGATGATTGGCCACTTCACTGCCAAGCTGAGACCAGTTCGGCGTTCCCAGAATAATCACTGCATTGGCATCATTTTGCCGAATGACTTTGATAATCTGCTCCGCATAGTCTCTTATGGTATTCCAGCTACATCCATTGGGCTCATTGCAGATCTCATAAATCACATTTTTCTGATTCTTATATTGCACCGACATTGTGTCAAAAAAGCTTTTCGCTTCTTTCAACTGTTTCTTAGGATTACCGTCTTTTAAAATATGCCAGTCTATGATCACGTACATTCCCAGATCTGTGGCATATTTTATCCCATTACGAACCTGCTTCTTCAGATTTTCCTTATTTCCTCCGGCACAATAACCATTATATTCCGAGGTATACATGGCCAGACGCACTGCATTGACTCCCCAGTCATTCCTCAATGTTTTAAAAGACGCTTTGTTCACATAAGGCGCTCCCACGTCCCAGTTGATCCCATGGCTGCTGATACCACGAAGCTGAAACTTCTTTCCTTTTGCATCTATCAGATCCACGCCTTTTACGCTCAGACGACCATGTGCCGCTACCGGAGTCTTAGCTGCCGAAACTACGATCCCCTGACCAAGCAAAATGCATATTGTCAACAAACATACTTTAAAATAACTTTTTTTACTTTCACATTCTTTCCTGTCCTTTCCCTCAATACAATTTTTCCTGTGTCTATATTTTTTATTATTTTGCAATGCCTTTTACTTTTTTGCATAGAATGATTCCAAGTAGTAATAAGATCGGGAATATCACTCCCGCCAGAATTCCTTTTTTCAGGTTATCACCTGCCACGCTGGATACCATGCCAACCAGTGTAGGTCCTCCGGAGCAGCCAACATCTCCTCCCAGTGCCAGCATGGCAAACATCGCTGTGCCGCCTCTCGGTAAGGATGCCGATGCCTTACTAAAAGTACCCGGCCACATAATACCAACAGATAACCCACACAGTGCACAGCAGATCAGATTGATCTGTGCCACCGGAACCAGCGCAATTCCCAGATAAGATACAATACACAAAATACAGCTCAGACTCATGAATTTATCCAGAGAAATTTGTTCTCCATATTTCCCATAAAAAGCTCTGGAGCTTCCCATAAGAATAGCAAAGACCATAGGACCTGCCAGATCTCCTGCTGCTTTGGTGATACCCAGACCTTTTTCTGCCAGCGTAGATGCCCACTGACTGACCGCCTGTTCACTGGCTCCTGCTGAGATCATCATGATCAGTAAGATCCAGAAAGCCTTGATCCCAAACAGTTCTTTCAGGCTCAAGCCAGTCTCTCCCTCCTCCATCAGCGGAGCAATCGGAACCTTTGTAAAAACAATGGCATTGGCCAGTGGAATCACCGCCCAGATAATCGCCAGCATTCTCCAGTTTTGAATACCTGCGGTTGCAAAAAATATCGTAGAAATCAATACCACCCCCACATGTCCCCAGCAGTAAAAGGAATGCAGCATACTCATGGCTTTTTCCTTATTTTCTGACGGACAGGCCTCCACTACCGGGCTGACCAGAACTTCCAGAAGACCACCGCCAATGGCATAGATCATAACGGAAATCAATATTCCGGCAAAAGCAGATGGCAGTATCTCTGGTAATATGGTCAGAAGTATCAGCCCCAGCGCAGATAAAATATGCGCAATAATCATAGATACCCGGTATCCAATCCGATCAACAAAGCTTACCGAGAGCAGATCCACAAGAAGCTGTGTTCCAAAATTAAACGTTACCAGCATGGTAATCTGTGACAGTGGTATCTGCCAGGTTCTCTGAAATGTCAGAAATAACAATGGTACAAAATTGTTTACAATTGCCTGCACAATATATCCCACGAAACAGGCTGTGATGGTTTTATTGTATTCGTTCTTCATTTTCTTTCCTCCCTTTATGGAATTATATCGCAATAAACTCTCTCTGTCATTGCACAAAACCGTTTTATTATGGTACAATATCCCAAAATAACGAATTTTTTGAGGTAATACCATGAATATAAATATTTCTTCCGCTACCAGTATTATAACCGATGAAAATTTTCACGAATCCATTTCTCATGGAAACCAGAGCTTTCCGTTTTCTTATTACTACGAAGATATCTGGTCTTTTGACTTTCACTGCATCGACTGGCACTGGCATCATGAAGTGGAATTTGTTACTGTATTGTCTGGTACCGCATTTTGCCTGATCGGGGATGAACGTATTGAACTTCCTCAGGGAAGTTCTATTTTTATAAACAGCGGTATTCTTCACCGCTTTGAAGCTCATGAAAGCACAATCATTCCAAACATTGTTTTTTCCCCATCTGTCTTTGCACCGGAAGACAGCCTGATCTACCAGAAATACATTGTCCCTATACTGCATTCTTCTCTTTCTTATCAGATATTTTCCCCGAAAATTCTATGGCAGAATTCTGTCGCTCAGATTCTGTCTTCCCTCTACGCACACCAGCAATCTGCTTCTGTCAGTGAACTGCACACGGTACGTCTGCTTTTTGATATCTGGGATATTTTGTTCCGTCATATGGATCTTTCCTCTTCAGATTCTGTTCTTCTTTCCAGTCGCCGCAGATCTGCCCGCCTTCAGGTCATGATGAAGTTTATTCAAGATCATTTCCAGGAAGATATTTCTCTGGAACAAATTGCTGCTTCTGTATCCATCAGCCCAAGCAGTGCCCTGGCAATTTTTCAGTCTGGCATTCGCACCTCACCAGTAGCATACCTGATCCAATATCGCCTCTCCTGTGCTGCCAGACTGCTTTCCACAACAAAAAATCCCGTCTCCTCCATAGCGGAAGAAACAGGATTTTCCAGTTCTGGTTATTTTTGCCGCAAATTCAAAGAACGCTACCATATGAGTCCAAACTCGTATCGCAAACAAATGAATGCTCTTCTTTGAATCGTATATTCATAAATCACGCTCTCCATATGTCTTCACATAAAAATGCCGTCTAATAAGCAACACTTATGCAACCGGCTGTCATAGTTTTCCAGCTTTCTCATGCTGCGAAACCCCAGCTCCTACAGGCTTTGTGTCCCTGTCTTTCGGCAGGTTTACCCAATGTCCAATTATTGTATTTATTTTACACTATTTTCTTTGTCATGAAAGAGACAAATCTCACATGATGATCCATCCATTCACCAATCTTTCCAATCACTTTGCCCATAGTAAAAGCGGCTGCTATTGTTCCAATTCCAAGTCCACGGATATGTCCCAGAAAAACAGCGGTCAAAAGTCCGGTCACTGCAAGACAGATCAGGTCAAAACTCACCTTTACATTTGCATACTTCCAATTCTTAATGGCTGACAATTCTCGTGGGAATAAATCAGTCGGTACAATCGGCAGACCACAACGGTTGGACAATGCAATGCCGATCGTAATCAGCAAATAGCCTGCTGCAAAATAAAATACTCTATATGGAATCGTCATTGGCAGATCCGTCAGATGCATCTCATACACATCCAACATCATACTGAATGCAAATCCCACTACGAAACTGAATAAGTAATTCGGCACAAACTTCTTTCTACTACAATATCATTAGAGAAAGGATCAGGCTTCCCTGAAAAACATAGGTCCAAGTTCCAAGAGTCAGCCGTGGCAATACCAGTGAAAATGCATATGGTACACTGGAAATTGCTGAAATGCCAGATCCAGACATCAGCATCAGAACCACGCCCAGGCTGTTGATTAAAATCACAATCAGCAGAGCCAGTTCGCCTCGAAGTATCGGCAGCTGTCTTTCTTCTTTTTCTATCATGTTTTCATACCTCCGTTCTCACAAGGCTCTATTGTAGAACCGTGCGAACGGAGTTGCAAGAGTTTTTTATTTCATTTCCCGCAGAGCAGTCAGATATCCAATCAGCCGATCCTTCTGTCTGCTTTGCAGATTGCGAAATCCTTCCAGTAATAAAGTTTCATCCCTGTCCAATGGCAACAGGAAATCTACTTCTCCTTCTGACGAGACATTCTGCTCTGAAAGCAGTTCATAAGGCGTCACCTTCAGTACCTCGCAGATCTTCAGAATTCTGTCAGCAGATGGATTCGTCCTTTTCCGCCTCCAGTCACTGATGGTACTCTGGGAGATCCCGGTTCGCTCCGAGAACTCCTTCTGCGTTAACTGATTCTTTTCTATATAGTAAAATATCTTTTCACTGATTAGCACTGTTTTTCTCCCTGTTCCATAAGTACTTTTTTTATCTGCCTGATGATTGTCTTCATATCATACAGCAGCTGGCTGTTCAGAACCTTAAAGCTGATCTCTTTTCCCCGTCCTCCATACCGTTCTTCATAGTATCTTGCCATTTTTTCATCATGATCCTTATATCTGGCTTTCCCGATCAGGTAAGCATTGGAATTGGCGCAGTCCGGATAGCCCAGGCTTTTTTCGATATGGAACAGTTCTGGTTGTTCATTTAAATCCTGCTCTAAAACAGACAGCTTCTCCAGAAACCATGTTGTTACTTCTGGATAATGTTCTCGAATATATAACAGATTTCCATGAAGACAGACGGCACTTTTTTCCATTAATTTTCGTTCTTCTGCATTCTCCAGCTGTGCAAATTCATCCTGCTGCAACGGCCGACCCTCTATGGATCTCTGTAACTGTCCAAGCCAGAACATCTTTTCTGGAAAGCTGTCCGGAAACATAAAATAAGTAGAAAATTCATGGTCTATCATCGGTGCCACCCGTAGTATCTCTCCTGTCTCATCGCACACAAATGCCACATTTTCATAATGATAATTCTGATCGCCTTTCAAAATCGAGATCAGGATCTGTCTGGCCAGTTCCTGCGCCATCTCCTGATGCTGCTGAAAATAATCTGCTTCCAGAATCTCTGTGTAATCATAAAACATCTGGCAATAGTTCACATATTGATCAATATGCACCTTTTTATCCGGGTATTTACGGAAAAACTCCAACAGATTCATCAGGTGTTCACCTTCCTGATAAATCACAGGCGACACAGTCCCATAATCGTAATACTTGCCAGTCTCTGCTTCATATCCGTAACAAAACGCCAGTCTGTACTGAGGCGTGGGCATAAAATAGGCATTGATCAGCCATGACCAGAACACTTCTGCATAAGCAAATAGTGGTGTGGAAAGAGGCTTAGATTTTGTAAGTGGTTTAAAAACCAGCCGTCCATCAAAAACCGGGAAATACTTTTCTCCCTTTACCACACCAACCGCTTCAGCTGTCAGATTACCAATGCGGTCTGCATAATGAAAAATCTCAGGGATATCATTGAGTTTTTGTGTTGTCATGATTCTCTCCATCTTTCCAAATACAATTCCTTCTCTCTGAGAATGTTCTGCCAATAATCTGTGCAAGCTTCGAGGAATCCTTATCTTCTACTATCTGTCTTACCATTTCTTGGTGTATTCATTCTATATTCCATTTTGACATTGTCTATTCGAAGTATATGCGGCGTCGTATATGGTGTCAATCATTTTGTTTTCTCATTAGCATTTGCTATGTATTTTTTATAGTGATTTATTCCATTTTTCAGCAACCGATAGATCACTGTTCCATCTTTTCTTCCAAAACGATGTAAAGAACCAGTGTACCATTCCTTCTTTTCACAATTTTTCCGTTCATCTATAAAATCTATAATCTTAGCCGTTCTTTCCGTATATGCAGTTCCTTGTAAAAGTTCTCTGATCTCTTTTTGTACTTTATTTATCTCCTCTATTCTTGCACACTCTGCTGCCAGGTCCAACGTAAACATTCTGTTTTTCAGAATTTTTCTTCTCTGATCCTCCTCTGGCATGGTAAAAAAAGTCAATGCCGTCTCTATATTTCCAGCCCGAACTACCTGAACCTTTTTGGTCTCTGCATCCATCTGAAAAAAATCAATGACTGCCTGAAATCCCTTATCATTGCTGATAATTGCAATCTGCTTTTACCCACGTTCACTGAGCACACCGCATTCAGAAACTATATAAAAATCAAGAGCATTCTTTCCTGCTTCCTTTAACTTCACCACTTTGAATCTGCATCCACTGCACTTTATTTCCTGCATATAATCATAGCGTATCTTGCCACAGCAGCCACTGTAAAAAAAACCAATGTATCTGTTTCCTGTAATACATCCACGCCACGCAGACCATTTGCATTTCCAACATTCTCATAATCAACAAGTATTGCTGCTATGATTTTCTCCCCATTTAAGCAAAATTCTACAATACGTATCGTTTATACGTATATTATTATAAAATAACAGATATGTCAATCGTTTTGACATACCCACAAATAAATTTATATTCTGTTTTTCTTTACTGGATGGCGAATGACTGTCTTATTGCTGCATTCTAAAGTTCGCCTGTTTTGCTACATATTACCCTCTTTTCCTGTCTTGTAGATAATCACATAGTCTTCCCATCCACTGCTGTGGTGTCAACGTAAAAGCATTATCACCAGATTCTGCTTTAAATCTATCGAATTCGATAGGTTTAAAATTTGGATTGTGAATCTGTTCCATTGGCATCTATTTTCATATAAGAGTCATGGAACCTGCCAGGTTGTCCAACATGGTGTCAGCCATATCCTGTGCTGCATCTTTTGAATTTCCGATTGCATTGGAAAGATCATTATAATCCTGTTCTGAAGCATTGATGATAGCAAGCATACGCTCATAACTTCTTTTCCGAAAATGGTGGATACAGAATGGCATTCAGCCTCATATTCTATGGTGGACTTCGGTCTGCAAAGCTTGCTGACGCTCTCAATGAAGTAAGAGCCACATATGATAATGCAGAAGATAAAAACGTACAGCATCATAAAATAACAAAAAATCCCCAAAAATAAGACACTTTCTCCCAATTAACATCTCCGTAGCATCACATACAAAAATAAAATCCCGGAAACCCTTGTAAATGATATGCTCCCCATATGGTAGACAATGGAAATATCCAAAAATCTATCATATGAGGAGCATATTTTTATGTCTAGGAAACAGTATAGTAAGTCCAGCTAATAAATGTCAATAAGAAATTTAAAAAATATTGATTATATTTTAGGACTAAAAAAGGGCGCACTTATCCCTTGGTGAA
>NZ_JAOQKE010000024.1:0-40455 GCF_025567005.1 Muricoprocola aceti | reverse complement strand
TTTTTATTTGTAAACCTCCAATAAATCAAGGTTTTAAAGGATTTTAGAACAATAAAAACAGGTAGTTTTTTGACACTACCAACAAGACAAAGGAGATTTAATTATGAAAGATCAGAATTGTGCTTACTGCATGGAAGGCGAACTTGTAGATGCATTTGGTATTAAGATCTGCGAGTTAGACACCTGCAAAGTATATCTATTCAGAGAGCAGAGCCATCCAGGCAGAGTCATTGTTGCTCATAAAAAGCATGTGAGCGAGATCATCGAACTGACAGCAGAGGAACGCAGCGCATTTATGGAAGATATCGCAAAGGTAGCACAGGCCATGCATGACCTGTTCCATCCAGACAAGGTAAACTATGGTGCATACGGAGATACCGGACATCACCTTCATTTCCATCTAGTTCCGAAGTACAGGGATCAGTATGAATGGGGCGGCGTATTTGCTATGAATCCAGGTGAAAAGAAACTGACTGATGCAGAATATGAAGAAATGGTAAAACGTTATCAGGAAAAACTAGAAATAAAGTAACTGGCAAAACATCTAAGGTGTAAAGTCTTTATTGAATTCAAAGACCTTACACCTTTTTATAATTGATAAAAAGATCTACTGGAAGCTCTTTACCCAGTTCAGCAGGGAATTCAGGTAAACGTTATCAGCTACATCTTTGCGCATCTGGTCGGTAACCGGGCCGTTCTTGGACAGTTTTTCCAGAATAGCAGCCTGGAGCTCTTCTACGGACATTTCTTCGTAGGGTTTGTTCAGATCGAGAACTTTTGCATCTTTCTTTTCTGGAATATCAGAAACATCTGGGGTTGTAGATGTGCCTGTTTCGGCAGGAACTTCCAGCGGAATCTCTGCTAAAGGCTCTGCAGCAGAGGTCTCTTTCGCAGAAGCATTGTCTGCAATATTTTTTTCTGCCTGCTCAACAGTATCTTTCACAATTTTCTCTTTTGGCATGGCTGTCTCTGCAGGAACTGTAACAGGTTCCTCATTCAGCGCAGATTCCGGTACCCAGATTTCACCGAAGTTACCTTTTACGCTTACATGAATCTGTCCGTTTTCTGGCTGTACTTTTACTCCTGTCAGAGTACCGATATAGGTTTCACTGCTGTCTACCGGTACCCGGAAATCAGCTTCGTTGTCGTCGTTGTTGACGGTGACAGCCACGGTGCATCCATTCCAGCTTTTGGTGAATCCATACTGGCGGTTGGTCAGCACACGCTGCTGATAATCCCCATAGGAGAGAGCCGGAACGGCGGCACGTACTTTTCCAAGTGCTGCAATCAGCGCAGTACATGGATTGGAAATAATGGCATCTTTATAATCCTCCAGATTCAGCTTTGGGCGGAGAGAATCATCAGAACCGTATTCTTTCTTTCCCTCGATGCCGAATTCAGAACCATAATAGACAGAAGGCACACCAGGAAGTGTATACATCAGTACATGTACCGGAGCAAAATGAGCCTTGTTGCTCAGCTTGGTATAGATACGTTCTACATCGTGGTTGTCCACAAAATTATACAGTTTCAGTCCTTCTGGCCGGTTGCCACCCATTTCATAGAGGCGTTTTACGGTATGAGCGATCTCAAAGTAGTTGTGATCATTGTGTCCGGAATACAGTGCCTTGTGCAGATGATAGTTGGTAACGGAATGAAGGGTTCCTTCGTTGACCCAGCGGATGTAATCACCGTGAATGACTTCGCCCATCAGCCAGAATTCCGGTTTTACTTCATTGGCAGTCTGACGCAGTGCCTTCATAAAATCAAAATCCAGCACATCGGCAGCGTCCAGACGGATACCGTCAATATCGAATTCGTTTACCCAGAAACGGATCACATCGCAGATATAGTTCTTAACTTCCGGATTGCGCTGATTCAATTTTACCAGAAGATTGTAACCGCCCCAGTTTTCATAAGAGAACCCATCGTTGTATTCATTGTTGCCACAGAAGTTCACATTGCAGTACCAGTCACGGTAGCGGGAGTTCTCCCGGTTGGCCTGAATATCTTTAAATGCAAAAAAGTCACGGCCGGTGTGATTGAATACACCGTCCAGAATAACACGGATGCCCTGCTTATGACATTCCTTTACAAAATGAGTCAGATCTTCATTTGTGCCAAGACGGCTGTCCAGTTTCTTGTAGTCTGTGGTTTCATAACCATGTCCTACAGATTCAAATAATGGCCCGATATACAGGGCATTGCATCCCAGATTGTGGATATGGGTGATCCACGGCAGCAGAGTATTCAACCGGTGAACCGGTTTTTCATAGGCATTCTGCTTCGGTGCTCCTGATAAACCAAGTGGGTATATATGATAAAAAATAGCTTCATCGTACCATGCCATAATGATAATACCTCCAAAAAACAAATTCTTTTTCCATTATAATGTTTTTTCGCAAAAAATTCTATACTTTTGTAAAGAACTACTCTATAATGAAAAACGAAAAAAGAACAAAAGAGGAGAGACGAAAATGAATCATTTGGAAAACAAAGGACCAGAGTATGATTTCTACGGGAAACTGTCATTGAAAAAGGCCATTCCCCTGGGACTGCAGCATGTACTTGCCATGTTTGTGGGAAATCTTACTCCGATTCTGATTATTACCGGAGCCTGTGGCATCGGATCCGGAACAGAATTTGCAGACGTGCAGATTGCACTGCTGCAGAATGCCATGTTGATTGCAGGCATCGTAACATTAATTCAGCTGTTTGCTATCGGACCGGTGGGCGGTAAAGTACCAATCATCATGGGTACCAGTTCTGGTTTTATCGGAGTCTGTAATAGTGTAGCGTCCGTTATGGGCGGTGGTGTGCTGGCCTATGGTGCCATCATGGGAGCATCGCTGATTGGCGGTTTATTTGAAAGTGTACTTGGATTTATGATCAAGCCGCTGCGTAAGTTTTTCCCACCTGTTGTGACAGGAACCGTTGTGTTATCCATCGGTCTGTCTCTGATCTCTGTTGGTGTAGGATCTTTCGGAGGCGGAAGCGCAGCAAAAGATTATGGTTCTTTAGAGAATCTGATTCTGGGAGCCATTGTATTGATTGTGATTATTGCATTAAAACATGGAACAAAGGGAATGACCAGTGCTTCTTCCGTGCTGATTGGTATTATTGTCGGATATGTAGTGGCTGCGATTATGGCTGCAGTACTGCCAACGACAGGAATCGATGCAGAAGGTGTGGAATACACCAAGGCATGGGTACTGAACTGGAGCAAGGTGGCAGATGCCAGCTGGTTTGCAGTACCAAAGCTGATGCCTGTGAAGATTATATTTGACGTAAGAGCGATATTACCAGTTCTGATTATGTTCGTGGTAACTGCAGTAGAGACGGTAGGAGATATCTCTGGTGTCATCGAAGGTGGTATGGACAGAGAAGCTACTGATACAGAGCTTTCCGGCGGTGTAGTATGTGACGGTATCGGATCCTCTCTGGCGGCTTTATTCGGAGTACTGCCGAATACTTCTTTCAGCCAGAATGTAGGACTGGTTACCATGACCAAGATCGTGAACCGTATTGCACTGGCAACAGGTGCGGTATTTCTGATTCTCTGCGGACTGTTTCCAAAGCTGTCTGCACTGATCTCTATTATGCCGCAGAGTGTGCTGGGCGGGGCAGCAGTCATGATGTTCTCATCCATCGTAGTCAGCGGTATTCAGCTGATTACCAGAGAAAAGATGACAGCAAGAGACATTACCATTGTATCTGTGGCACTGGGGCTTGGATATGGATTCGGTTCCAACAGCGGAGTGCTGGCAGGACTACCACAATCTGTACAGCTGATCTTCGGTGGCTCCGGAATTGTACCGGCTGCACTGGTAGCAATGGTGTTAAATATTGTGCTTCCGAAGGAAGAAGCATAAGCAAGTAAGAAAATGACTGGAGAGCAGTGATGTTAAAGATAAAAGAAATTATCAGACCACAGAGTCTGGAAGAAGCATATGAACTGAACCAGAAAAGAACCAACCGGATCTTAGGCGGTATGCTCTGGATGCGCATGAGCAATATTCAGATTCAGAAAGCAATTGATCTGTCCGGACTGGGACTGAATGAGGTGGAAGAGACAGAAGAAGAATTTTCCATAGGATGTATGGTGACCCTGCGGGAGCTGGAACTTCATGAGGGCTTAAATGCCTGCTGTGACGGACTGATTCGCAGATCAGTGGAAGATATTGTGGGAGTACAGTTCCGCAATTCTGCTACGATAGGAGGAAGCCTGTTTGGAAGATTCGGATTTTCTGATGTACTGACCGCATTTCTGGTACTGGATACTTATGTGGAACTGTATAAAGGCGGAATCTGCCCTCTGGCAGAATTTGCAGCGAAGAAAAGGGACAACGATATTCTGGTGAGAGTCATTGTGAAAAAGCACAGAGGAAGATATGCTTACCAGTCTTATCGAAATACAAAAACAGATTTTCCGGTTCTTGCTGTGGCAGTGGCAGAAACGGAAGATGGTGTGAAAGCAGCGATTGGTGCCAGACCACAACGTGCAGAAGTAAGAAAGGTGCCAAATCTGGAAAAAGAGACGTTAAAGACTCTGGCGGATTCTTATTCCTATGGCAGCAATATGCGTGCTTCAGCAGAGTATCGGAAGCATCTGGCCAGTGTCCTGTTAAAGAGGGCGGCAGAAGAGATACAGGGAAAGGAGAATGTGTAGTATGATCGTAACCATTTCTTTGAATGGAAAAAAGATAACTGAAGACATCAGCGCAGATATGACCCTGTATCAGTTTGTCAGAGAACATGGCTGTTATAGTGTAAAGTGTGGATGCGAGACAACCAACTGTGGTCTGTGCACGGTATTTTTAAATGACAAACCGGTTCTTTCCTGTGCAGTCCTGGCTGCAAGAGCAGATGGACAGAAGGTGGAGACCTTAGAAGGACTGCAGAAGGAAGCGGAAGAATTTGGAAGATTCATTGCAGATCAGGGAGCGGAACAGTGTGGCTTCTGCAATCCTGGCATGATCATGAATGCCATTGCCCTGTTCCGGGAGACTGCTGATCCGACAGATGAAGAGATCAGGCGTTATCTGGCAGGCAACTTATGTCGCTGCTCCGGATATGAGGGACAGCTTCGTGGCATTCACGAATTTATGAAATATAAAAAAGAAGGAGGGGCATCATGGGCGAAGTAGGACAACCAATACGAAAAAAAGATGCCATGGCGCTGGTAACGGGAAAACCGGTGTATATGGATGACCTTGCACCGAAGGACTGCCTGATTGTCAAAGTGCTCAGAAGTCCCCATGCCAATGCGATCATCGAAGAGATCAATTGCGTCAATGCGCTGAAGGTTCCAGGAATTGAAGCAATTTATACCTGGAAAGATGTGCCGAAGAATCGATTTGCCCAGGCCGGACAGACCTATCCGGAATGGAGCCCTTACGATCGTCTGATTCTGGATCAGCATGTCCGTTTTGTGGGAGATGCAGTGGCAATCGTGGCAGGAGAAGATGAGAAATGTGTAGATCTTGCCATGAAACGTATAAAAGTAACATACCAGGTACTTCCGGCTGTGCTGGATTATCATACTGCAAAAGATAATCCGGTACTGGTGCATCCGGAGGATAACTGGAAGTCGATGTTTCCGGTAGGTGCGGATAATCACAGAAATCTGTGCGCTCATATGGAAGATGAAAAAGGAGATGTGGAGAAGGTCTTTGCAGACTGTGACCTTACACTGGAACGGACATTCCATGTACCGGCAGTGAATCAGGCCATGATGGAGACTTTCCGCACCTGTTGTTATATTGATACGTATGGAAGACTGGTAGTTTTAAGTTCCACTCAGATCGTTTTCCATGTAAGAAGAATTATTGCCACGGCTCTTGGCATTCCAAAGTCAAAAGTACGTTCCCTGAAGCCTCGTATTGGTGGTGGATTCGGAGCCAAACAGACCGTTGTAGCAGAGATTTACCCGGCTTTTGTGACCTGGATGACAAAAAAACCATCCAAGCTGCTTTATAGCAGAGAAGAGAGCCAGATTGCCGGTTCTCCCCGTCATGAGATGGAAGTGACTGTGAAGGTTGGAGCCAGCCATGACGGAACGATCCGTGCCATAGAAGTTTACAACTTGTCCAATACCGGTGCTTATGGAGACCATGGACCGACAACGGCAGGACTGACCGGACACAAGTCGATTCCCCTGTATACAGCCAATCTGGAAGCTTACCGACATACCTTTGATGTGGTTTATACCAATATCTGTGCAGCCGGTGCATACCGCGGCTATGGTGCCACACAGGGTGTATTTGCCCTGGAATCTGTAGTCAGTGAACTGGCAGGTCAGATCGGCATGGATCCGGTAGAGATCCGCATGAAAAACATGGTACGTCAGGGTATGTGCATGATGGCCTACGATAATGAGATTGCGGCAGGATGCAGACTGGATGACTGTCTCATGCGTACAGCCGAGATGATCGGCTGGAAGGAAAAATTCCCATGCAGAGATATGGGAAATGGCAAGGTGCGTTCCGTGGGAATTGCCATGGCCATGCAGGGATCCTGTATTTCCCATGTGGATGTGGGTTCCGCTACTATTATGTTAAATGAAGACGGCAGCTATAAGCTGACCATTGCAGCAGCAGATATGGGAACCGGATGCGATACGATTCTGTCTCAGATGGCAGCAGACTGTCTGAACGTAACCACCGATGATATTTTTGTATCCGGTGCCGATACAGACTTTTCTCCGTATGATTCCGGATCCTATGCATCCAGTACCACCTATATTACCGGCCAGGCAGTAGTCCGGGCCAGCACGGAGCTGGAAAAGAGAATCCGCACACTGGCAGCACGGATGCTGTCCTGTGAACTAGAGGATGTGGATTATGACGGACATGTGGCAAAGAATGTGAAGACAGGGACATCAGTGACCATTGAAGATATTGGTTTCCAGGCTCAGTGTTCCAATGATTTTGCCCTTCAGGTAACCGAGAGCTATACATCTCCGGTGTCACCGCCTCCTTATATGGCTGGTGCAGTGGAGATTGAACTGGATAAAGAAACCGGTCATGTGGAGATCCTGGACTATGCAGCAGTTGTTGACTGTGGAACCGTGGTCAATCCGAACCTGGCAAGAGTACAGGTGGAAGGTGGACTGGGACAGGGAATTGGCATGGCATTATTTGAGAATATTCAGTATTCCGAAAGGGGACAGCTGTATAATAATTCACTGATGCAGTATAAGATTCCGACCAGACTGGACTATGGAAAGCTTCGGGTGGAATTCCGTCCAAGCTTTGAGCCAACCGGACCATTTGGCGTCAAATCCATTGGAGAAATTGTAATCAATACACCGGCACCGGCACTGGCAGATGCTATCTACAATGCAACCGGCCACTGGATGCGAGATCTTCCAATGACAGGAGAGAAGATCGCTATGGCCATCGCAGGAGAAGTATAAGATGATACTGAGCTGGCGGGAAGATAGATGGCAGACAGAAGTCAGTCTCTTTGATGCATGGAACTTAGACAGGGATCATCGGGAAATCCTGTCCCTGACCGGGGGCGGTGGCAAGACTACGGTGATCCGCAGATTGCAGAAAGAGTGCATGGAGAGACATATTTTTCATGGAATTGCCACTACTACTCATATGCAATATGAAAAAAACGAAAGCTTTCTGGGGATTCCATCACTGGAAAGCTTTCTTAGAATTTACGAAAAATATGGAACAGTCTGGATGGGAGAACCGGTTTCGGAAGAAAAGATGGCGGGATTACCGGAAGAATTCTTAAGACAGGTGATTCATGCCGGTGCCTGGCTGCTGCTGGAAGCAGACGGAGCAAAATGTCTTCCGGTAAAAGCTCCGGAGGAGCATGAACCGGTGATTCTGCCGGAAACCACCAGAGTAATTCAGGTATATGGACTGGATGGATTGGATCAGCCTGTTAACAAGCAGTGTTTTCGCAGCCACAAGGTGGCAGAGATCCTTGGAAAAAAAGAGAGCGACCAGCTGACAGAAGCAGATCTTGCAGTTCTGGCATCCAGTCCTCAGGGTGGAAGAAAGCTGGTGGGAGATCGTTCCTATCATGTGATCTTAAATAAAGCAGATACACCACAGCAGTTAAGGAGAGCTATGACAGTGGGAGAGAAGATGCTGGAATATGGCATTTCACAGGTGGCTATCACATCGCACTTGTTGGAAGATACAGATAAAGGAAGAAAAATATGGCACTTAGAATATTAATCAGAGGAGCCGGAGATCTGGCTACCGGTGTGGCGGCGGAACTGAAGGAACGGGGACATCAGATCGTGATGACAGAGATTGCGATTCCACTGACGGTCCGCAGGCAGGTAGCCTGTTCCAGAGCGGTTTATGAAAAGAAAGCTGTGATAGAAAATCATACGGCTGTGCTGGTACAAAATGAGACAGAGATCAAAGCGGTGCTTGGAAAGAATCAGATTGCAGTTCTGGTAGATCCAGAAGGAGAGATTCGAACCAGGATGCATTTTGATGTGATCGTGGATGCGATCATGGCAAAAAAGAATCTGGGAACCAGTATGGCGGATGGTCCTTGTGTGATTGCTCTTGGACCGGGATTTACGGCAGGAAAGGACTGCCATGCAGTGATTGAGACCAGGCGTGGAGTGACTTTGGGGCAGCCGATTTATCAGGGCAGTGCCATTCCCAATACCGGTGTGCCGGGCATGATTGGTGGTTATGCCATAGAGCGCCTGATAAAAGCATCAGCAGACGGAGTTATGGAACCGGTAGCTGAGATCGGAGAAGTGGTGAGAAAAGGAGATCTGCTGGCAGTTACCGGTGGATATCCGGTGTATGCACAGATCGATGGCATTGTCCGGGGAATGCTGCAGTCGAATGTGAACGTGACCAAAGGAATGAAGATCGGGGATGTGGATCCCAGGATGGAACCGTCTCTGGTGTATCTGATTTCAGATAAAGCAAGAAAAATCGGAAGGGGTGTGGCAGAAGCCATACGAACAATATGCTATTCACGGTATGGACTGGTTTTTCTGGCAGCCGGGAAGTCCAGCCGGTATGGAGAACCTCAGGAAAATAAGCTGCTGTCAGAGAAAAACGGGAAACCGATGTTTCGTTATCTCCTGGATCAGATGAGAATTTATCCTATGTGCACCAGAGTTGCAGTCAGTGGACATACAGAAATTTTGGAATACGCCAGACAGCATGGAATGCTGACTGCAGAGAATCAGAATCCGGAAAAAGGGATTGCCCGGTCATTGCAAATGGGGCTGGATGTATGCTGCAGACAAAATCCAAAACTGCAGGGTGTGCTGTTTGCTGTCTGTGATCAGCCAGGCTTAAAGGCAGAGACGATAGAACATATGCTGGAGATGGCTGTGAAGAATCCGGGAAAAATGATCTGTGCCGGGACGAAAGAGAAACTGGGAAATCCGGTTCTTCTGGACCGTGCATTTTTTCAGGAATTGAAGGAACTGGAGGGAGATATCGGTGGCAAACAGGTAGTCAGACGCCATCCGGAGCAGGTGATGCTTCTGGAGACAGCACCGGAAGAACTTCAGGATATTGATGAGAAGACACAGAACTGGTAATGACGAGGAAAGAAAATATGAGCAGGATACTGGATGCATTGGAAGATACAGGAAGGAATGCGGACAGAAAATTATATACGATACTTACCGGAAAAGAAATCGGAAAAAAAATGCTGATGGAGAACGGGGAGATATGGCTGAAGTCCAGAAATGCAAAATTTTTTGATATACATCAGAAAGAACTGGAAGAGGCGCCGGATACCGGCTGTTTTGAAGCCGCAGGAGAGCGGGTGTTTGTGGAAAAGATCGGGAGACGACCAAAACTGGTGGTCTGCGGAGGTGGTCATGTAGCGGTAGCAGTGATCCGTATGGCGGTGATGACTGGCATGGAAGTGACAGTTCTGGAAGACCGCCCAATTTTTGCGGATCATGCAAGGGCAGCAGGGGCAGACCGTGTGATCTGTGACAGCTATGAACAGGGACTGCAGAAGATCCTTGCGGATACGGATACCTATTATGTGATTGTAACCCGTGGGCACCGTTATGATCAGATCTGTGTGGAACGGATCAGCCATATGCCTCATGCCTATATCGGTATGATGGGAAGCAGACGGCGGGTGGCAGTTGTACGAAAAGATGCAGTCGGGCACGGGGCGGATCCAGAGGTGATTGCAATGCTTCATGCACCCATTGGCCTGGATATCCATGCAGAGACGCCGGAAGAGATTGCTGTGTCTATCATGGCGGAAATCATTGCAGAAAAAGGAAAAAAGAATGTGGGAGCAGGATTCCCGGAAGAGATTTTGCAGGCTGTGAAAGCACAGGAGAATGCTGTGCTGAAAAAAGTACTGGCCACAATTGTATCCAGAAGGGGTTCCGCACCACGGGCAGTTGGCACAAAAATGCTGATCCTGCAGGATGGAAGGATAGTTGGAACCATCGGAGGCGGATGTCTGGAAGCAAAAGTCATTGCAAGAGCCCGTGAACTGATGGCACAGCCAGACACAGAGGCGGTATTGTTTGAAGCAGATCTGACAGCAGATGCAGCCGAAGAAGAAGGGATGGTCTGCGGAGGGGTGCTGGAGGTATTTCTGGAAGAACTGTAAGCCAGTCTTGAATTTTATGTCATAAAATAGTAATATTAAAAGAAAAACGATACGAGGTACGAACCATGAAAAAGAAGGTTGTCATCGCACTGGGACACAGCGCACTGGGAACGACATTCCCGGAACAGCAGGTGGCTGTTAAGGCTTCTGCAAAGATACTCGCCGATCTGGTGGAAGAAGGCTGTCAGCTGATTATCACACACAGTAATGCCCCACAGGTTGGAATGATTCATACAGCAATGAATGAATTTGCACATTATCACAGTGATTTTACCGGTGCACCGATGTCTGTCTGCTCGGCTATGAGTCAGGGGTATATCGGATACGATTTACAGAATGCTCTTCGCAGTGAATTGGTAAAAAGAGGCATTTACAAGACTGTCAGTACAATTCTGACACAGGTTCTGGTAGACCCGTATGATGAAGCATTCTATCATCCAGTAAAAGTGATTGGCCGTTATATGACAAAAGAAGAGGCGCAGAAGGAAGAAGCCAAGGGCAACTATGTGGTAGAAGAGAATGGCGGTCGTTATCGCCGTATCGTATCTGCACCGCGTCCAAAAGATATCATTGAGATCGATGCGATCAATGCGCTGGTAGATGCAGGACAGTTAGTGATTGCATGCGGCGGCGGCGGTATTCCGGTGATGGCACAGGGAAATACACTGAAAGGTGCCAGTGCGATTATTGAAAAAGACTATGCAGCAGGAAAGCTGGCGGAGCTGACGGATGCAGATGTACTGATGTTCATTACTGCAGATAAGCAGGTAGACATTGACATTGATACCGACCATCCAACACTTCTTGGCTCCATATCTGTGTCAGAAGCGCAGGAACATATTGACCAGAAGAAGTTTGGTGAAGCGGCTATGTTACCGAAGATCCAGTCATCCATTGACTTCGTTTCCGAGAAAGCAGGAAGAGAAGCCATTATTACCAATCTGGAACATGCAGCAGCAGCAGTAGCAGGCAAGGGCGGTACACATATTTCTTAAAATATCGTAACTGTTCAGTACCTTCACAGTTACGAGTCAAAATCCATCGAAAATCGCCTTCGGCGATGGGATTTTGACTTGCATGTCTCGGGATTTTGGCATTTTCATGCCAAAACACCTCGCGGAACAGTGGGTTCTGAATAGTTACAAAATATCTAAATAAAATGAAAACTCCCTTGAGACAGACAATATGAATATCTGTGAACAAGGGAGTTTTTGAGTGTGGATGTAATTTATTCGTTATAGATTAACGCAATAAATACCAGATTTTCATCTGTAGGATTTTCCAGAGAATGGGACTGTCCTACTTCGATATAACATACATCACCAGGGCCGACTTCTGAGCGGCTGCCATCATTGTCAACGAAGATTCCCTTGCCTTCCAGAATATAATATGGTTCGGTATTGCCTACATGCTGATGCCATCCAATGGAGCTGTGAGGGTGAAGAACGATCTTGGCAAACATTTTGCCATGTCCGTTTAATTCTTCAGCAGATACAATGTGATATTTTTCAAGGCTGCCTTCACCGCCAGCAGCATGTTCTACCAGTTCTACGGTTGTTTTTCTGACCATAATCGAATCTCCTTTTCTATTGCAATAGTGTTTGAAAGTGTAATTATCATATCCTGTTTTGAGAAAAATAGCAAGCAACAAAGACATAAATCATGAACATCCTCATATATTTACATAAGAGGTGGTGAGGATGGAAAACAGACAGATGCTGGTGCAGATGCTTCCTGGACAGGTGAGCAATGTACTGGGACGACTGAATCTCAGTTATGAAAAGCTGCAGGAGATCCGCATGAGGGCGGACAAACCCCTGGCAGTTCGATGGGACGGAAGAGAATTTTTTGTGAAGGCAGGCGGAGAAGCAACGATATACGAAGAACAGGGGTATCCGGTGAGTAAGGAGGAGATTTGCCAGACGATGGAACAGATCTCCGGGTATTCATTATACGCCCATGAAGAAGAGATGAAGCAGGGATTTCTGACCATTCAGGGAGGACACCGGGTGGGAATCGCAGGCAAGGTGCTGATGGAGCATGGACGGATAAAAAATATTCGTCATATTACATTTTTACATATCCGCCTGTGTCATGAAAAAAAAGGATGCGGAGAAAAAATACTGCCGCTGCTGACAGAGGGAGAGAATCTCTGCAATACCCTGTTGATTTCACCTCCGGGTGCCGGTAAGACAACCATGCTCAGGGATCTGATCCGGTTGATCTCAGACGGAACACAGGAGATACCTGGGAAAAATGTGGGCGTGGTAGATGAACGAAGTGAGCTGGCAGGCTGTTATTATGGAGTGCCACAGAATGATCTGGGAGTCCGAACTGATGTGCTGGATGGCTGCCCAAAAGCAGAAGGAATGATGATGCTGATCCGTTCTATGGCACCGGAGGTGGTAGCGGCAGATGAGATCGGCACTGCAGAAGATGTACGGGCTATAGAGACGGCAGCATGCTGTGGCTGCAGGATACTGGCTACGGTTCATGGACATTCTCCAGATGATATAAGAAAAAATCCAGTCTTAAATGAATTACTGGAAAAGAAAATATTTGATCGTTACGTTATTTTGAAGAAGGATGACCGGGCAGGGCAGATACAGGCAGTCTATGACAGGGACTGGTCACAGAGTCTATGAAGTGGCTGGGAGTCTTTCTGATCCTGACTGCAGGAACCGCATTGGGGGCTGAGGCAGGAAGTTCTCTGCGAAAAAGATATCAGATGCTGAATGAATTGCGCCTGATCATAGGATTGCTGAAGGGCGAACTGCAATATGGAGCAGTACCGCTGGAAGAGATCTTTGAACATCTGGAGCAGCGGACAGATGGAAAACTGGCGATTTTTTTTGGAAGAACAGCAGAAGAGATGAAGGCAACAGAAAAGAATTCACTGGAAAAGGTTTTGAAGAAAACAGCAGATGCCTGTCTGTCCAGATGTGGGCTGACGGAAGAAGAGCAGAAGCAGCTGGTGCAGATTTGTACTCTTCTTGGAAGAATAGACAGAGATGCACAGATTCCAATGCTGGACGGGTATCTTATGGCAATAGAGCTGGAAGAAAAAGCTGCATTGGAAAAGATGAGGCAGAAAGAAACCATGTATCGCTGTCTTGGCTTTATGGGAGGACTGTTCTGCGCAGTACTGTTTTATTAAGTATGACAGATGGAGGGGCCGATGAGCGTAAATCTGATTTTTAAAATAGCTTCGGTAGGGATTCTGGTGTCCGTCATCTGTCAGGTACTGAAGCATGGCGGAAGGGAAGATCTGGCCTCTCTGACTTCCCTGGCGGGACTGATTCTGGTGCTGCTGTGGATCCTGCCCTATGTGAATGAATTATTTGATACGATAAAAAATCTGTTTTCGCTGTAAAGGAGGATGCATGAATATTATAAAAACTGGAATTCTGGGTTTATCAGCCGTACTTTGTGCATTACTGGTAAAAGAACAGAAGCCTCAGTTTTCTCTGCTGATCAGCCTGGCTGCATGCATATTGATCAGCTATAATGCCATATTTCGTCTGAAGACTCTTTCGGATCTGTTTGAGAGTCTGATGGCATATACGGCCATGAAAAGCAGTTATTTTTTGATTCTGATGAAGATCGTTGGCATCTCCTATATTGCGGACGTAACTTCTGCCATCTGCAAAGATTCGGGTTATCATGCCATCGGCAGTCAGATTGAGATTTTTGCAAAAGTAGCAGTACTGACTGTCAGTGCACCGGTGATGCTGGCAGTATTTCAGACTGTGACAGAATTTCTGGCCTGATATGAGAAAAAGGACAGCAGGAATCATAGTCGGCCTGTTGCTTTTACTGGCTTTGTCAGGAAGGGTAAAGGCAGAGGAAGCGCAGGAAGTGGACAGGTATCAAACCTATATGGATGAACTGGATCTGCAGTCCATACAGAATACGGTGGATGAGCTGCTTCCACAGGATCATCTTAATTTCCGGCAGATGATCACAAAGCTGTGTCAGGGAGAAATTCCACTGTCGGGAGACACGTTTATCAGCCTGACAGAAAATACCCTGTTTTTCGAATTAAAAAGACAGAGGACAACCATTGTACAGATTCTGATTCTGGCAATGACAGCCTCTGTCTTTTCTGTGTTTATGAGCGCGTTTACAGGAAGCAGAGTACAGGAAATTGCATTTTATATGGTATATTTGCTGCTCTTTGTTATATTATTGGATAGTTTTCGGGAACTGAGCAGTATTTCGGAGCAGACTATGCAGTCTGTTTTGCAGTTTATGCGTCTTCTTCTGCCAGTGTATCTGTTGGCAGCGTCACTGGCGGCCACACAGATGACTGCGATTGGATTTTATGAAGTGACATTGTTCATCATCATGGTGGTACAAAGTGTGGTCCAGTATGTATTGATGCCGGGAATCGCCTGCTATGTGCTCATTGCCATGCTGGGAAATGTGACAAAAGAGGCTTATCTGGCCAGGATGACAGCGCTGATTCGGCAGATCGTCAGATGGTCTCTGAAAACCATGCTTACACTGGTTATTGGGATACAGACTATTCAGCGATTATTATTTCCGGCATTGGATCATATGAAGAATTCTATCTGGATTCGAGCCGGAGGGGCCATACCAGTGGTAGGAAATACGTTAAGCAGTGTGACAGAGACACTGCTGGGAACAGCGTCCGTATTGAAACATGCGGTGGGAACAGGTGGTATGATTCTGCTGATCTGGATCTGCCTCCGTCCGTTGGTTCGTCTCCTGGTCTGTCTCTTACTTTATAAGCTGGTGAGTGCGGTGATCCAACCAGTGGCAGATCCAAGGTTTGTACGGTGTATTGATGACATGGCAGAAGCAGTGGGACTTCTTTTGCTGGCAGTGGCAGTCACCGGCGTAATGTTTTTCCTGACGATAGCGATAGTGACAACTGCAGGAGGATAAGGATGGACATAATCAGAGAATGGCTGAAACAGGTGGTCTTCTGTATGTGTTTTCTGGAACTGCTTTATCAGCTTGTGCCACGGCCTGTATGGCAGAAATATCTGAAATTTACAGGTGGACTGATCTTTACACTGGTACTGATGCAGCCGGTTCTGCAGATGTTATCGATGGATGAACGTATGGATCAAATTACCTGGAAATGGCAGATCCTGGAGGAAAGCAGAAATCTGCGCGAAGCACAGACAGAGCTGGCGGAATTTCAGAATCAGCAGATTCAAACTGGAGTGAAAGAGGAGCTGGAACGGCAGGTTCGGATATTGGTGCAGGATTATGGTGGAGCAGTGGAGGAGGTGGACGTACAGATTGAGGAAAACGGTGAGATCATCAGTGTACAGATCCGTTTGCAAAAAGTAATGCAGCAGATAGAGGAATGCAGGACGCAGTTAGCTGTCTGCCTGGGCCTTGACAGGAAACAAATAACGATCCAAATCGGGAAGGAGGGGCGACAGGAATGAAGCCATTCAGACTGGAGCAGATTCGAAAAGAACAGTGGATACTTTTGCTGTTAGTGGGCATACTGATCATGACGGCGGTATTTCCTTCCGGGAAGGAACGGGAAAGTATGGCAGGAAGTACAACAGAGAGTGAAAGTCAAAGCAGTCCGCAGGAAGAAGCTGATCTGGAGGAACTGACATGGTATGAAAAAAGACTGGAAGCGATCCTGGCACAAATGGACGGAGCCGGAAAAGTGCAGGTAATGATTACCGAATCGGTAAGCCGGGAAAGTATTGTGGAAAAGGATCAGACAGTACAGAGGCAAATGAATCAGGACGGTGATGACAGTACAAATACAGGAAAAAGCCAGCAGGAAAATAAGGAAGAATCCACAGTACTGGAAAAAGACGGACAGGGCAGGGAGACGCCTTATGTGACCAGAACCAATGCACCGAAGATCGAAGGGGTTCTGATCCTGGCCCAGGGTGGTGATAATGCGGTGGTGGTAAAAAATATAACGGAAGCAGCTATGGCATTATTTGGAATAGAGGCGCATAAAATCAAAGTAATCAAGATGATATAAGGAAGGAGGAAGCGCAGGTGAAACGTGTGGTAAAGAAAAACCAGATGATTATCACTGCACTGGCAATTATGATAGCGGTAGCCGGGTACCTGAATTATTCCGGTACACAGCTGGAGGAGGCGGTATCCAGAAAGACTTCCCAGGAAGAACAGGTACTGATGGAAAATGGATACGATCTGACGGAAGAAGGAGAAGTGACGGATACACCTGGTGAGGCAGTACTGACAAGCGTTGGGGGATCAGAATTCTCTGCATCCGCCAAACTGACAAGAGAACAGCTTCGTGCCCAGAATAAAGAGACCTTGATGGAAGTGATCAATAATGACACCATTGCTGATGCGCAGAAACAGACTGCGATCGACAGCATCACGTCTCTTACTGACATAGCGGAGCGCGAAGCGGCAGCGGAACTCTTGTTAGATGCAAAAGGGTTCGAAGACAGTGTGGTAAGCATTACCGACAACAGCGCCGATGTAGTCATCAATATGGCAGAGATATCGGACAGTCAGCGGGCTCAGATAGAGGACATTGTGAAAAGAAAGGCAGAAGTACCTGGAGAAAACATAATCATTACACCGGTAAGCGGAGAATAAATTTAATTTCATGGGGTAACGGGCCTGGAATGACCGGTACCCCATTGACAGAGGGTTTTTCCTCTGTTAGAATCTAAAGGTTGACAGAAGATTACATATGATTTAGATAATTAGTTGGAAGAAGGAGAAAAGATAGTGGCAGATATTACAAGTGAGATAAAAAAACGAAGAACTTTTGCGATTATATCCCACCCGGATGCAGGTAAGACAACACTGACAGAGAAGTTTTTACTTTATGGAGGTGCGATTAATCTTGCCGGTTCCGTAAAAGGAAAAGCGACCTCCCGTCATGCGGTATCAGACTGGATGGAGATTGAGAAAGAAAGAGGTATTTCTGTCACATCTTCCGTACTGCAGTTTAATTATGACGGCTACTGTATCAATATTCTGGATACACCTGGACATCAAGACTTCTCAGAAGATACCTATCGTACTCTGATGGCAGCAGACTCTGCTGTGATGGTGATTGATGCTTCCAAGGGTGTGGAGGCACAGACAAGAAAGCTGTTTAAGGTATGTGTCATGCGCCATATTCCGATCTTTACGTTTATCAATAAGATGGACCGTGATGCCAATGATACCTTTGAACTGCTGGACGACATCGAAAAAGAACTGGGAATTGCCACCTGCCCGATTAACTGGCCGATTGGTTCCGGTAAGGAATTCAAAGGAGTCTATGAGCGGGGCAGCCGTAAGGTTACTGTATTCAGGGATACAGAAAAGGGAACCAAAGAGGGACTGGCAGAGGAGATAGCAGTGGATTCTCCGGAATTGAAGGCGTTCGCAGGCGAAGAACATTATGGGCAGCTGATGGATGAGATCGAGCTGCTGGATGGAGCAAGTGCAGAGTTTGATCAGGAACTGGTAGATAAGGGAGAACTGTCACCTGTGTTCTTTGGATCAGCCCTGACCAATTTTGGTGTAGAGATTTTTCTGAAGCACTTCCTTCATATGACCACTCCACCGCTTCCACGTATGGCAGATATCGGTGAGATCGATCCGATTAAAGAAGATTTTTCCGCTTTCGTATTTAAGATTCAGGCGAATATGAATAAGGCGCACAGAGACCGTATTGCTTTTATGCGCATCTGCTCCGGAAGATTCGATGCAGGAATGGAAGTTTATCATGTGCAGGGGGACAAGAAGCAGCGTCTTTCCCAGCCTCAGCAGATGATGGCACAGGAACGGCATGTAGTAGATGAAGCTTATGCAGGAGATATTATCGGTGTGTTTGATCCTGGAATTTACTCGATTGGAGATACCATCTGTATGCCGGGAAAGAAGTTCCGTTATGAGGGAATTCCGACATTTGCACCGGAGCATTTTGCCAGGGTGCGTCAGGTAGATACCATGAAGAGAAAGCAGTTCGTAAAGGGAATCACCCAGATTGCGCAGGAAGGTGCTATTCAGATCTTCCAGGAATACAACACCGGACTGGAAGAGATCATTGTGGGCGTAGTAGGTGTTCTGCAGTTTGAGGTACTGAAGTACCGTCTGGAGAATGAATATAATGTGGAGATCCGACTGGAAAATCTGCCATATGAACATATTCGCTGGATTGAAAATGAAGACTTTGACCTGAACAGTCTGGTTGGTACTTCAGATATGAAGAAAGTAAAAGATATGAAGGGAAATCCACTTTTGATCTGGGTAAATTCATGGAGCATCGGTATGACACTGGATCGTAACCCTGGATTAAAACTGGCGGAATTTGGACGTCAGTAGTTTACAAAAAAATGAAAGTTTGTTATACTTGACGGTAGATATTGGTCAGAAGTAACTGTTCAGACAAGGAAGAAACTGAACAACTACGATCAGGGAACGTCGCAAAGGAGGTCTCCGATATGGGAAAAGAAGAAGTTCAGAAGAATTATACAGTAACAAGCAGTGATGAAAAAGGACAGGTTCAGATATCCAATGAAGTAGTGACAATTATCGCAGGACTGGCAGCTACAGAAGTAAAAGGTGTGGCAAGCATGGTAGGAAATATTACCAATGAGCTGGTCAGCAAGCTGGGAATCAAGAATCTTTCCAAAGGCGTGAAGATTGCTATAGAGAATGATACCGTGAATGTAGATCTGGCATTGAATCTGGATTATGGTTTCAGCATTCCGAAGACCTGTGGTCAGGTACAAGAAAAGGTGAAGACAGCGATCGAGAGTATGACCGGCCTGAAAGTAGAGAATGTAAATATTAAGATTGCCAATGTGACAATGGAGAACGGAAAATAGAATATGTTGCGGTGGCAACCCACCGCAGGTGGAGAATCCTGCATGTCAGGATTCTTTTTTCATCGTAGAGAGAATGAGAAAGAAACAAGGAGTGTAAGATGAGCAGAAGAGAAATTCGGGAACACATTTTCAAATTACTATTTTTACTGGAATTCTATAATGGAGACGAGCTGAATGAACAGGCAGAGCGTTATCTGGATGAAGTAGAGGGAGCCGTTCCGACTGAGGAAGAAGCAGCTTATATTCGTGAGAGATTTCATAAGATCGAAGCACAGATCACAGAACTGGATCAGATCCTGACTGGCGCAGCGACTGGTTGGAAGCCAAGCCGTATGTCCAAAGTGGATCTTGCAATTTTAAGACTTGCAGTATATGAGATGAAGATAGACGAAGAGATCCCGGTAAAAGTAGCGATTAATGAAGCAGTGGAATTGGCCAAGAAGTTCGGTGGCGATGATTCACCTGCATTTGTAAATGGAGTGCTGGCAAAGCTGGCAGATTAATCAGGGACTGTTATGAAGAATGTATATTCGATCAGACAGGTGAACCTCTATATCAGTAATATGTTTCGCCAGGATTTTATGCTGAACCGCATCTATGTCAAAGGAGAAGTGTCCAACTGCAAATATCACACATCCGGACATATTTATTTTTCTTTGAAGGATGACTCCGGAAGCCTGGCCTGTGTGATGTTCGCCGGGAACCGAAGCGGACTGAAGTTCCAGATGCAGAATGGACAAAGTGTGATTGTGCTGGGCAGCATCAGTGTATATGAGAGAGACGGAAAGTATCAGCTCTATGCCAGGGAGATTATTCAGGATGGCATGGGGCTGCTATATGAGAAGTTTCAGGCACTGAAGCAAGAACTGGAAGAGATGGGGATGTTTGCCCCGGAATATAAGCAGCCGATACCGGCATTTAGCCGTCGGGTCGGAATCGTAACCGCGCCTACCGGGGCGGCTATTCGTGATATTATGAATATTTCTTACCGGCGTAATCCTTATGTGCAGCTGATTCTGTATCCTGCACTGGTGCAGGGAGAAGAGGCTGCCGACAGCATTGTACGGGGCATTGAACTTCTGGATCAGAGTCATGTGGATGTGATCATTGTAGGAAGAGGCGGCGGTTCCATGGAAGATCTGTGGGCTTTTAATGAAGAGAAGGTCGCAAGAGCAATCTTTCAATGTGAGACACCGGTGATCTCAGCAGTGGGGCATGAGACGGATTTTACGATAGCGGATTATGTAGCAGACCTGCGGGCACCGACGCCTTCAGCGGCAGCAGAGCTGGCAGTGGCAGATATGGCAGCCATCCAGGGACAGCTGCGGGATATGCAGCAGCGGCTGCAGAATCGAATGAGTGAGCGTCTGTCGGACAGAAAAAAAGAACTGGAGCATTTGCAGGAAAAGCTGAAGTATGTAAGTCCACAACATCAGATTCAGGAAAAATATCAGAGACTGACGGATATAGAAGAAGAACTTCAGATGTTGATGCAGCAGACCATGAAAGAACGGCGGCATCAGCTGATGATTTATGTGGAACGAATGAAGGGACTGTCACCACTGGAGAAGCTGAGTCAGGGGTATTCCTATACAGCGGATGCCAGGGGAAAGAAGATCACAGCAACAGAGCAGGTGCAGCCTGGAGACCTGTTGCAGATCTATGTATCTGACGGACAGATTCTGGCAGAAGTAAAAGAAAAGAAAAAGACAGAGGACTGGAGCGTATGATGGAGCAGGAGAAAAAGAAAGACGAAGATCTTACACTGGAAGAATCCTTTGCAAAGCTGGAAGAACTGCTTCTGGTGCTGGAGAACAGGGAGACTACGCTGGAAGAGTCGTTTCAGACATATAAAGAAGGTATGGAGCTTGTAAAAAGCTGCAATGAGAAGCTGGACACAGTAGAAAAGAAAATGCAGATGATAAATGAAGAGGGTGATTATTGTGACTTTCCGGGATGAATGGAGTAAACGGACGGAAGAGGTACAGGAGATTCTTTACCGGTATCTTCCGGAAGAGACAGGATATCAGAAAACATTGCTTCAGGCAATGAATTATAGTATGCAGGCAGGAGGGAAGCGGCTTCGTCCACTGTTGATGCAGGAAACTTATCGTTTATTTGGTGGTACCGGCAGGATTGTGGAGCCATTTATGGCGGCGATGGAGATGATTCATACCCATTCCCTGATTCACGATGATCTTCCGGCTATGGATAATGATGAATACCGCAGAGGAAGAAAGACCACCCATATTGTATATGGAGAAGCAATGGCGATTCTGGCAGGAGATGGCCTCCTGAATCTGGCGTATGAGACGGCGTCCAGGGCATTTGAGATGGAACCGGAGAATCCGGCTGTGGGAAAGGCGATGGCAGTACTGGCAAGAAAAACTGGAATAACAGGAATGATCGGCGGTCAGTCAGTAGACGTAGAACAGTCTGGAAAGGATTTAAGCCGCGGACAGCTTGATTTTATCTACCGCCTTAAGACCAGTGCTCTGATCGAAGGATCCATGATGGTGGGAGCCATTCTTGCAGGAGCATCTGCGGACGAAGCAGCACAGATCGAACAGGTGGCCTCTGATGTGGGACTGGCATTCCAGATCAGGGATGACATTCTGGATGTGACCAGTACCAGTCAGGTACTTGGCAAGCCAATTAACAGTGATGAAAAAAATCATAAGACAACATATGTGACCATGGAAGGTCTGAAAAAGGCTGAAAAGGACGTAAAAGAGATCTCCGGACGAGCTATTGACGTCCTGGATCAGCTGGGAAGAAAAAATGAATTCCTGAGGAATCTGATTCTGGAACTGGTCATCAGGGAGAAATAATATGATTTTGGATAAAATTCAAAAAGAAAATGATATACAGAATATAGAGAAAGAGGATCTGCCTCAGCTGGCTGGAGAGATCCGTGAATTTCTGATTCAGAAGATCAGTGAGAATGGCGGGCATCTGGGGTCAAATCTGGGTGTGGTAGAGCTGACTATGGCACTGCATCTGTCTTTCCATTTACCGGAAGATAAGATGATCTGGGATGTGGGACATCAGTCTTATACACACAAGCTTCTGACAGGAAGAAGAGATGGATTTGATACTTTACGTAAATATGGTGGAATGAGCGGTTTCCCAAAGAGAAAGGAAAGTCCATGTGATGCATTTGATACCGGACACAGCTCTACCTCGATTTCAGCAGGGCTGGGACTTGCTATGGCAAGTCAGCTGAAGGGTGAGGACAATTACGTGATTTCTGTGATTGGCGATGGTTCTCTTACCGGCGGAATGGCCTGGGAAGCGTTGAATAATGCATCACGCCTGAAACGGAATTATATAATTGTTTTGAATGATAATAATATGTCCATAGCAGAAAATGTGGGTGGATTTTCAGAATATCTGAATCAGATAAGGACAAAGGAAGGATACCAGAATCTGAAAGCTGGTGTAGAGAACACGCTGTCACGTTTACCGGGACGTGGAGAACAGTTGATTCGTGGAATTCGGAAAACAAAGAACAGCATTAAGCAGTTCTTTGTACCTGGGATGCTTTTTGAAGAGATGGGGCTGACCTATCTGGGACCATACGATGGACACAATATTGACCAGCTGACCCGGGCTTTCCGGGAAGCAAAACAGGTAAATGGAGCAGTTCTGGTACATGTCTGTACCCAGAAGGGGCAGGGGTATGAGCCGGCTATGCGTCATCCGGCCAGATTCCACGGTGCAGAGCCGTTTGTCATCGAGACCGGACTGCCGAAGAAGAAAAGAGTAAAGGCAAACTACACGGATATTTTCTCTACTGTTATGAGAAAAATGGGAGATCGGGAACCAAATGTGGTAGCAGTGACGGCAGCTATGCCGGATGGAACCGGACTGAAACGGTTCCGGAATATGTTCCCGGACCGTTTCTTTGATGTGGGAATTGCAGAACAGCATGCAGTGACTTTTGCGGCAGGTCTGGCAGCGGCTGGCCTGAAGCCGGTCGTGGCGGTCTATTCCTCATTTTTGCAAAGAGCATATGATCAGGTGATCCATGATGTCTGTATCCAGAATCTTCCGGTGATTTTTGCCATTGACCGTGCAGGTCTGGTGGGAAGTGACGGAGAGACTCATCAGGGGATTTTTGATCTGTCCTATATGTCATCGATTCCGAATATGTGTGTGATGGCGCCGAAGAACAAATGGGAACTGTCCGATATGATGAAGTTTGCGGTGCATTATGACGGACCGATTTCTCTGCGCTATCCAAGAGGAGAAGCTTATGATGGACTGGCCAGGTTCCGTACGCCGATTGAATATGGAAAATGGGAGACCATTTATGATGAAAATGAGATTGCGCTGCTTGCAGTGGGCAGTATGGTAAAGACGGCAGTAGAAGTACGTGACCGGCTTCGCGAAATGGGATATGGATGCACACTGGTGAATGCCAGATTTGTGAAGCCTCTGGATCAGGAAATGCTTCGAACTGTGCAGTCAGAGCATAACCTGCTGGTTACGATGGAAGAAAATGTGAAGGCAGGAGGCTTCGGTGAAGCAGTGCTGGAGTACCTCAATGAGATCAAAAGTAAGACAAGGATGATCTCGATTGCACTTCCGGATGATTATGTAGAACATGGCAATGTGGATCTGCTGAAGCAGGAATGCGGGATCGATGCAGAGTCTATTGTGAAAAAAATAGTGATAGAATATATAGGACTGACAAAATGAAAGAACGATTAGATGTATTGATGGTACAGCGTCAGCTGGCACCATCCAGGGAAAAGGCAAAGGCTCTGATCATGGCAGGGTGCGTGCTGGTAGATGGAGAACGGGAAGACAAAGCGGGAACTATGTTTGCTGACAAAGTGGAGATTACTATAAAGGGCAATACGCTGAAGTACGTCAGCCGTGGCGGACTGAAACTGGAAAAGGCAATGGAGAAATTTGATATTACGCTGGACGGAAAGGTCTGCATGGATGTGGGAGCTTCTACAGGAGGCTTTACTGACTGTATGCTTCAGAATGGAGCTGTGAAGGTCTATTCTGTAGATGTAGGATATGGGCAGCTGGACTGGAAGCTGAGACAGGATCCGAGAGTTGTCTGTATGGAAAAGACAAATATCCGTTATGTGACACCAGAAGATATTCAGGAGCCGGTAGCATTTTCCTCTATTGATGTATCTTTTATTTCACTGACAAAAGTATTGCTTCCGGTAAGAAATCTTCTGACTGAAGACGGACAGATTGCCTGTCTGATCAAGCCGCAGTTTGAAGCGGGCAGGGAAAAAGTCGGTAAAAAGGGTGTGGTCAGAGATCCGGCTGTTCACCAGGAAGTGATCGAAATGGTAACAGATTATGCAAAAAGCATTTCTTTCCAGCCAAAGAATCTGGAGTATTCTCCGATCAAGGGACCGGAAGGAAATATTGAATATCTGCTGCATCTGCAGAAGATGCCAGAAGGCAGTGAGATCGAAGATGCAGCATTTGACATCAAAGAGACCGTGCGTCTGGCGCATGAATCACTGGACAAAAAGGAAAAGTAAAAAGGATGAAACATTTTTACGTAATTACCAATGTACAGAAGGATCCAGGATTGAAAGTTGCACACCGCATTCAGGATTATCTTCAGGAAAAAGGCATACGATGTACCTTACAGGAGGAAAAAGAAAACTCAGGCGGAGAGCAGGGACCAGAGTATAAGTCCAGCAATCCAGATAAGATACCGGACGATGTGGACTGTGTACTGGTACTGGGTGGTGATGGAACGGTGCTGAGAGCAGCCAGGGATCTGGTAAAACGACATCTGCCCCTGTTCGGGGTGAACCTGGGAACGCTTGGATACCTGGCGGAAGTGGATCAGGATCATCTGGAAACGGCACTGGATCATCTGGTGCTGGGTGAATATATCACAGAGGAACATATGATGCTTCGTGGTGTAGTCTGTCATGAGGGACAGGAGATCCTGTCAGATGTAGCCCTGAATGATATTGTTATCGCAAGAAGCGGAAGAATTCATGTGATGGATCTGAAGATCTATGTGAATGACCGGTTTCTGAATGAGTACAGTGCAGATGGCATGATTATCTCCACCCCTACCGGCTCCACCGGATATAACCTGTCTGTGGGCGGACCGATTGTATCACCGGCAGCATCCCTGATCCTGCTGACTCCGATAGCACCTCATACACTGAACGCAAGAAGTGTCATTCTGCCGGATACGGCAAAGATAAAAGTAGTGATAGGCAAAAGAAAAGAGCCAGAGGAAGAGGCAGAGGTTGCCTTTGACGGAGACACGACAGCAGAAATGACCTGTGAGGACTATGTTGTAGTAGAAAAGGCACAGAGTACAGTGCAGTTTGTAAAAGTAGATCAGATCAGTTTCCTGGAGACTCTTCGCAAGAAGATGAGTGGAACCTGATCAGAAGGGTGTATGAAAATATGAAGATTCAGCGACATGCAAAAATAGTGGAATTGATCAACCAATATGATATTGATACACAGGAAGAACTGGCCAGACAACTGAAAGAGGCTGGATTTCGTGTGACTCAGGCCACCGTATCCAGAGACATTCGGGAACTGCGGCTGACCAAGATCGCTGTTGATGGTGGAAAACAAAAATATGTTGTGATGAATACCCAGAGCAGTGAATTGGATGAAAAGTATCTGCGTATTCTGCGAGATGGTTTTGTCTCTATGGATATGGCACAGAATATTCTGGTTATCCGAACCGTTTCAGGTATGGCGATGGCTGTGGCAGCTGCTATGGATGCATTGAACTGGAAGGAGATTGCCGGCTGTATTGCAGGAGATGATACCATCATGTGCGCCATCCGCAGTGTGGATGATACGTTGCTGGTGATGGATAAGATACAAAAGATATTGGATGTGAGATAGCTCACATCTGAAAAATAGAATCCTTGCCGGGAGTGTGTAAAAAGGATATGCTGTTAAACTTACATGTAAAAAATATGGCACTGATACGGGAGCTGGAGATTGATTTTGGAAAAGGATTCAATATCCTGACCGGGGAGACCGGAGCAGGAAAATCCATTCTCATCGGTTCCATTAATGTGGCTCTTGGAATGCAGAGCTTTAAAGGATTTGCCAGAGAAGATGAGACTTCTGCGCTGGTGGAACTGGTATTTTCTGTGGAAGATCCAAGATTAAAAGAAAAGATTGAACTGCTGGATATTCCGGTGGAAGACGGACAGGTGATCATTTCACGCCGTCTGGTCGGTGGACGGAGCATCAGTAAGGTGAACGGAGAGACCGTGACGCTGACTCAGGTGAGGGAACTGGCATCTCTCCTGATTGATATTCATGGGCAGCATGAGCATCAGTCACTGCTTCATAAGAAGAATCATTTACAGATTCTGGATGAATATGCAAAAGAAAAACTGGCACCTTATAAAGAAAAGGGTGCGCATATTTTTGCAGACTATGCACAGATTCGTAAAAAACTGGAAGCTTCCACACTGGATGAAGCGGCCAGAAAAAAAGAAATGGATTTTCTACAGTTTGAAGTGGAAGAGATTGACCGGGCGGAACTGAAGACCGGGGAAGATGAAGAACTGGAAGAACGGTACAAGAAGCTGTCCAATGGCAGAAAGATTGCCGAAAATGCGGGAGAAGCCTATCAGATGACAGGCGAGAGCGAAGGCAGCAGCTGTGCAGCTGATCTGATCTCCACAGCAGTACAGAGACTGCAGATGGTGCAGGAGTATGATGTATCTTTGCAGGAACTGGAAAAACAGTTGTCAGAGATCGAAAGTCTTCTCTCAGATTTTAATCGGGAAATGTCTGGCTATCTGGGAGATCTGACCTTTGATGATTATGAATTTGAGCAGATCGAGAAACGGCTGGATGAGATCAACCGCCTGAAAGTAAAATATGGACAGTCCATTGAGGAGATTCTTGCATATCGGGAAGAAAAGGAACAGCGCCTGGAAGAACTGCAGAACTATGATAGCTATGTGGCACAGCTGCAGAAGTCATTCGAGGATCAGGAAGCGCTTCTTCGGGACAATGCAAAAGAGATGTCCCTTATTCGAAAACAGTACGCTTCCCAGCTTGCCGGGCAGATTCGTGCGGAGCTGGCGGATCTGAACTTTCTGGAGACGAATTTTGATCTGGAAGTGACAGAAAGTGCACCATTATCTGCCAATGGATTTGATGAAGCATGTTTTCTGATTTCCATGAATCCAGGTTCTCCGATGCGGATGCTGGGAGATGTGGCATCCGGTGGCGAACTTTCCAGAATTATGCTGGCGATTAAGACTGTTCTGGCAGATAAAGATCAGACTGAGACATTGATTTTTGATGAGATCGATGTGGGAATCAGCGGAAGAACGGCTCAGAAAGTATCAGAAAAAATGGCAGTGATTGCCAGAAGCCGTCAGGTGCTGTGTATTACCCATCTGGCGCAGATCGCATCTATGGCAGATCATCATTTTTATATTGAAAAAAACGTGCATGACGGTATCACAGAGACCAGTATCCGTGAACTGTCACTGGCGGAAAGTGAAGAAGAACTGGCCAGAATTCTGGGTGGCGCGCAGATCACAGAGACTACATTAAAGAGTGCCCGTGAGATGAAGGAAATGGCAGACGCAACAAAAAAATACTAGAGTACAAAAAAACATAGCTCACATACTAAGAAGGGTATCTGAAAAAGATGCTCTTCTTTTTCGATGATGCCGAATTTATAAAAGGGAAAGGATGTGAGCAGATGGGAAAAACGACACAGAAGCGAGTCCGAAGAAAAATGGCATTTGATCTGGCCTTGCTTGTTGGTCTGTCTGGTGTCTTATTCTGGCTGGATCTATATACCAGTATACCGGATTGTCTGACGGTAGCATCAGAGGAGCAGAACACAGAGATCTTTCAAAATATATTCCCAGAATGGCTGGAGGAAACCGTAGTGGCTGACGGTCAGGGAAAGTCAGATATACCATCTGGAAATCTGACGATAACTGGAAAGCTATCAGACAGCAAAGGGATGGATAAGTCGGTAACAGTTGAAAAAGCTGTGTCCGATGGAGAGGACAGCTATGTAGTGCAGTGCAGTTTATTTGGTGCCATTCCGATAAAAAAAGTAGAAGTGGATGTGGTAGAACGACAGAAAATTGTACCTTGTGGGATTCCTGTGGGAATCTATATGAAAACCCAGGGCGTGCTGATTGTTGGAACCGGCGAGGTCTGTGACATGCAGGGAGAACCAAAAAATCCAGGTGGCGATCTGGTACATTCAGGGGATTATATTCTGGCTGTCAACGATATCCCGGTATCAGAGAAAGAAGAAGTGGTGCAGCAGATCGGTCAGGCAGCAGGGGGTGAAGTAAAACTGACAGTGCTGCGAGACTCCGACATTATCGAGCTGCAGGCTCCGGTAATACAGACAGGAAAAAATGAATACAAAGCAGGCATCTGGATCCGGGATGATACACAGGGCATTGGAACACTGACGTATGTAACCGGGGATGGAACCTTTGGAGCACTGGGACATGGAATCAATGATATTGACACCAGTACACTGCTGACACTGGAAAGTGGGAACATATATGATGCGAAAGTTTGTTCTATTGTAAAAGGAATGGATGGAATGCCAGGAGAGGTGAGCGGAGTGATTGATTATCAGCCAGAAAACATACTGGGAACCATCACGGAAAATTCAGAAATCGGAATATTTGGAACATTGAGTAGTGAGCTCGAGACAGGAATAGAAGAGATGGAAGTCGCTTACCGACAGGAAATCCAGACAGGGTCAGCCACAATTCTGAGTGAGATTACCGGTGAGCGAAAAGAATATCAGATCGAGATTGAGAAGATCAATCTGAACAATAGCGATGCCAACAAAAGTATGGTAATCAGGGTGACAGATCCGGAACTTCTGGAGATCACCGGAGGAATCGTAAGAGGAATGTCAGGCAGTCCGATCCTGCAAAATGGAAAAATCGTGGGTGCTGTCACCCATGTATTTGTCAAAGATCCCACCAGAGGATATGGAATCTTTATCGAAAATATGCTGGAGAAAATGAAGAAATGAACAGCGGCATCCGGAACCTGGAATCCGGGTGCTTTTTTCGGTATTTGTTTGCCGGAATGGAATACCTGTGGTATGATACTAAGAATAATAGAAATGAAGAGGAGCAGAGAATAGAAATTGGAAAGAAAAGAGACTTTACTGAAAAAAATCTTTCTGTCCACCTTATACTTAAGTGCTTTCACCTTCGGTGGAGGCTATGTGATCGTCACTCTGATGAAAAAGCAGTTTGTGGATGAACTCCACTGGATTGACGAAGAAGAGATGCTGGATCTGGTAGCCATTGCCCAGTCTTCACCGGGAGCTATTGCAGTAAATGGAGCGATTGTCGTGGGCTATAAACTGGCAGGAATAGCCGGCGTATTGACTGCAGTGCTGGGAACCGTGATACCACCGTTCCTGATCATAGCCGCAGTCTCTGCCTGCTATCAGGCATTTCGCAACAATCAGCTGGTGGCATGGATGCTGGAGGGGATGCAGGCCGGAGTGGGAGCAGTGATTGCTTCGGTTACTTTTGAGATGGCATCGGGAATTGCGAAAGAGAAAAATAAAATATCCTTCGTGATCATGGCAGTGGTTTTTGCAGCTTCTGTGATATGGCAGATCAATACGATATATATGATTCTGGCCTGTGGACTCCTTGGAATTTTGCTTACCTTCTGGAAAAGGAGGCGGAAGCAATGATTTATTTACAGTTGTTTTTCAGCTTCCTGCAGATTGGGATGTTCAGCTTTGGCGGTGGTTATGCGGCGATGCCGTTGATCCAGGGACAGGTGGTGCAGACACATCAGTGGATGACTATGTCAGAATTCACAGATCTGATTACGATTTCTCAGATGACACCGGGACCGATTGCGGTGAATTCTGCCACATTTGTAGGTATTAAAGTGGCAGGGATCTCAGGAGCGTTTGCGGCAACCATTGGATGTATTCTTCCATCCTGCATTCTGGTCACGATCCTGGCCAGGTTCTACCTGCGTTACCGGAATATGGATCTTCTTCAGGGAGTGCTTGGTACCTTGCGTCCTGCGGTGGTGGCTCTGATTGGATCATCAGGCGTGCTGATGTTGATTTCTGCATTCTGGGGTTCAGTACAGCAGATCGCGGTCTCACAACTCAGATGGAGTATGGTGATTATTTTCCTGCTCTGTTTTTGGCTGATCTGGAAGAAAAAGAAAAATCCTGTTTTTGTGATGATACTGGCTGGCATAATGAATGTAGCATGGAACTTGCTGAAAAATTTGCTTTTGTTACTTGAAAGATGAATTGGATGTACCTATAATGAACAAGATATGTACTTCAGATAAATGTGGAAAGGAAGGACCTTAATATGACACTGAAGGAATTACAGATAGGACAGAGTGCAGTGATCTGCAATGTCGGAGGCGAAGGCGCTCTGCGGCAGCATTTCCTGGATATGGGTGTAATACCGGGAGCGGAAGTAACCGTGGTGAAGCTGGCTCCAATGGGCGACCCGATGGAACTGCAGATTCATGGTTATGAACTGACTCTGCGTCTGTCAGATGCGGATCAAATCGGAGTTGAACCGATTGATCAGAGAACAAGGAAGCATGAAGGCGCCCAAAATATCAATCAGAGTATACACCCTGGTCTTGGAGAGGATGGAAAGTATCATGCAAAGGGAGATGGCAATCCACTTCCGGAAGGAGAGATACTGACCTATGCGCTGGTGGGCAATCAGAATTGCGGAAAAACAACTTTGTTTAACCAGCTGACCGGTTCCAACCAGCATGTGGGAAATTTCCCGGGCGTTACGGTGGATCGGAAGGATGGTTCCATCAGAGGGTATGCAAATACCCTGATTACGGATTTGCCTGGTATTTATTCGATGTCTCCTTATACCAGTGAGGAGATTGTGTCTCGTAACTTTGTGCTGGAAGATAAACCGAAAGCGATCATCAACATTGTAGATGCCACCAATATTCAGCGAAATCTGTATCTGACCATGCAGCTGCTGGAGATGAATGTGCCGATGGTAGTGGCGCTGAACATGATGGATGAACTGACTGGAAATGGAGGCTCTATTGATGTGAATGCAATGGAGGCAATGCTGGGCGTTCCGGTGGTGCCGATCTCTGCGGCAAAGAATGAAGGAGTAGATGAGCTGGTAAAGCATGCCATACATATTGCAAAATATCAGGAACGGCCTGGCAGACAGGACTTTTGTGATGAAAATGATTTTAACGGGGCAGTGCACCGCTGCATTCATTCTGTCTGTCATTTGATCCAGGATCATGCGGAGCATGTCGGAATCCCTCTCCGGTTTGCTGCTTCCAAGCTAATTGAAGGCGATCACCTGATTGAGAAGCAGCTGGAATTGGATCAGAATGAGATCGAGACGATCGACCATCTGATACTTCAGATGGAAAAAGAACGGGGACTGGATCGCAGCGCAGCGATGGCGGATATGCGTTTTTCCTTTATTGAAAAAGTCTGTGAACAGACAGTGGTGAAGCCAAGAGAGAGTAAAGAACGAATCCGCAGTGAGAAGATTGATAAGATCCTGACGGGAAAGTATACGGCAATTCCGTGTTTTGTCGGGATCATGCTGGCAGTTTTTTATCTGACCTTTAATGTGGTGGGTGCATGGCTGCAGGGACTGCTGGAAATGGGAGTAACGGCTCTGACTCAAATAGTAGATTCGGCGTTGACAGCTGCACATGTGAACAGTGCTCTTCATGGCCTGGTGATTGATGGTATTTTTACCGGTGTAGGATCGGTATTGTCTTTCCTTCCGATTATTGTGACGCTGTTTTTCTTCCTGTCACTGATGGAAGACAGCGGATACATAGCAAGAGTAGCATTTTTTATGGATAAACTGCTGCGTAAAATCGGTCTGTCAGGAAGAAGTATCGTGCCACTTCTGATAGGATTTGGCTGTACGGTGCCAGCTGTGATGGCAACCAGAACACTGCCAAGTGAACGCGACCGTAAGATGACCATCTTACTGACTCCGTTTATGAGCTGTACAGCGAAGCTGCCAATCTATGCGTTTTTTGTAAATGCATTTTTCCCTGGAAGGGGAGGTCTGATTATGACAGGACTGTATGTACTGGATATCTGTATTGGAATTCTGGCGGCTTTTATTTTTAAGGGAACCCTTTTTAAAGGCGAGGCTGTGCCATTTGTCATGGAACTTCCGAATTATCGTTTCCCGAGTGCCAAAAACGTTGGACAGCTTCTCTGGGAAAAGGCCAGGGACTTCCTGCAGAGAGCATTTACGGTTATTCTGCTGGCAACGATTGTGGTATGGTTCCTGCAGAGCTTTGATCTGACATTTAATCTGGTGGCAGATTCTTCTGAAAGTATTCTTGCTATGATTGCCGGATGGATCGCACCGCTGTTTGCGCCACTTGGGCTGGACGACTGGAGAATTATTGTTTCTCTGATCAGTGGAATCATGGCAAAGGAAAGTGTGGTATCCACGCTGGGAATTCTGTTTGCAGGTGGAGTAGGCAGCGCACTTACCACGTTGTCTGCCGCCTCTCTGCTGATATTCAGTCTGCTGTATACGCCTTGCGTAGCGGCAATCAGTACGATCAAGAGAGAACTTGGAGGAAAATGGGCCATTGCAGTAGTGATCTGGCAGTGTGTGATTGCCTGGGCAGCTGCCTTTCTTATAAGATTAATAGGAACGATATTGTAAATTATCGTAAATTTTCGTATTTGTGAACTTTCTGTGAAATTATCAGAAAACTATTGCAAAATATAAAAAATAGGACTACAATGCGAAGCGAAACAAGAGAAAACGAATCGTCACTCAGTAATGACTCTTTCGCAAAACATCCCTGTTCACTATTTGTATCAATGGAGGAAAAGATAAATGAATACTTACAAAGTGCAAAAAAGAGACATGGAAACTAAGGCAAAAAAACTGAGAAGAGAAGGTTTTGTTACAGGAAATCTTTTTGGAAAAGAGATCAGAGAATCTATTCCACTGAAGATTGAACGCAAAGAAGCAGAACGTCTTTTACGTGAATGTATGAAAGGCAGCCAGGTATTACTGGATCTGGAAGGCACTACATACGATGTACTGGTTAAAGAGATGGATTACAACTCCATGAAGAACGAGATCATGGAGATGGATTTCCAGGCACTGGTCAAAGGTGAAAAAGTACATTCCGTAGCAGAGATCGTCTTACACAATAAAGAAATGGTAGGTGGCGGTGTGGTAGATCAGCTTCTGACCGAGATCGCTTACAAAGCAGAACCGTCAGCACTGGTAGAAAAAGTCATCGTAGACTGCAGTACTTTAAAACTTGGTGATACACTGAAAGTTGCAGATCTGGATATTGCAAAAGATAAAAACATTGATATTACCACTCATATGGATGCACCGGTTGTCAGCGTTATTGTACCACGTAATGCAGAGATACCGGAAGATACCGAAGAGGAAGCTGCTGAATAATAAAAGAAAGGATCTTGCGAATTGCAAGGTCCTTTCTTTTATTATTCTTTCAACTTTTATGATGTTTGAGTTTGTTTAAATCATTTTTCTGACTATCCCATTTAAATTTTATCCATGAAAATGAAACATTTCATAATTCTCATATCATGACATGAAAGTATCATTTTAATAATAAAAATCTAATGCATATAGTTGACGATCATTGAATATCCAATTAAAATGAATTTAACAATAAAGCAGTTTTACACAGAGGAGGACAGAACATGGAATTCAAACAGGTAATGAAAAAAAGCGCGGAAGTGATCGGCGAGACTGCTATGTTAGTTGCAGATAAAGTAACGGATAAGAATTTTCGTGATAAGGTAGTGGGAACAGTGGCAGAAGCATCCCTGAATCTGGCGGATACCACGGTGAAGACCCTGAAGAAAACGAAGTATTATGCCCAGGAGAATCATCTGACGATCGGTTCCAAAGATCAGTATATCAGACAGCTGGAGGAAGAACTGGAAGCGAAAAACCGTGAGATCCGTATCCTGAAGAAAAAGCTTCAGAAGAAGAACTGGAATGGCAGATAATGGAGAAAGAGGATGAGTCATACATCGATTTTGCAGTTTCGTACTGCCAATTGTAAAAACTGTTATAAGTGTATCCGTAATTGTCCGGTGAAAGCGATCCGGGTAGAAAATCAACATGCACAGATCCTGGAGGATCAATGCATTTTATGTGAAAAGTGTACTTCGGTCTGTCCACAGCATGCCAAGGTAGAGCACGATGATATCCCGGATATCAGAAAAGAAATGGCAGAAGGAAAAAAAGTCATCGCATCAGTTCATCCTGCCTATCTGGCCAGATACGGGTGGAGTAGCATGGAACGTCTGGAGAAAAGGCTGCATACTTTAGGATTCTGGAAGGTAGTTGACGGAGCACAGGGGGCTTCTATGGTGAAGCAGGCTTATGAACAGCTGCTGAAAGAACAATATCAGAGTAAACTGATGCTTTCTTCCAACTGTCCGGTGATTGTCCGGCTGATCGAGAAGAAATACCCTCATCTGACAGAATATCTGGCTCCGGTTGGCTCCGTGATGCAGATGCATGCCAGCTATCTGAGAGGGAAGTATCCAGATGCCGTACTGGTGTATATCAGCCCGTGTATTTCTGTGATGTCAGAACTGAGCGAAAGGCAGGAATGTATGGACTATGTGATTACATTCCGCGAACTGAGCAACTGGATGGAGGAGATGCCGGAAGCAGAGGGCAACATTGCAGAAGAACAGGAAGCGATGCAGCAGGATACCTGCGTTTCCAGACTGGTGGCAGTAAGCGGCGGACTGATTCAGATGATGAAGCCGGTCGAAGGACAGAAGTATTTATCGGTAGATGGATTGAAGCAGTGCAGAGAGATCTTAAAGGAACTTCAGGCAGGTGGGTATCAGAACTATTTTATTGAGATGAACGCCTGTACCAATGGATGTATCAGCGGTCCATATTCCCAGAAAAGAGAGAAAAAGCTCCTGGATGCCATGATCGCCATTCGTGAACTGGCAGCTGAAAACGGCCATGCAGAAGGGCAGGAGGACAGGCCAATTGATGTCCGGGAAATGCTGCCACGCAAGTTCCAAAAAGAAGAATTCTATGCAGGAAAGGCGATCACAAAAGAACAGATTATTCATGTGCTGCAGGAGATGGGCAAATATAAAAAAGAAGATGAACTGAATTGTGGTGCCTGCGGATATGACAGCTGTCGCGCCAAAGCCGTGGCAGTCATTCAGGGAAAAGCGGAAGTATCTATGTGTATTCCCTATATGCGAGAAAAGCAGGAAGACTATGCCAATATTATCATCAATGCCATGCCGGGGCTCCTGGTAACCCTGGATCATCAGCTGAATATTGTGCAGATGAATAAAGCAGCAATGGATATTTTTGATATTTCCAGAAAGAAAGATCTTCTTGGAAAGCCGGTGAGTGAGATCATGGATGATTACGCTATGGTAAATATGATTGCCTTTGACCGGGAGATTACGCAGGACTGTATTTATCTGGATGAGCAGAAACGTTATATTGAACGGGTGCTTACCAATGACCGGAAAAATAAGCTGATTTTGTGTATTATGAAAGATGTGACCAGGGAAAAAACAAGAGAAAAGAAACAGAAGCGTGCGCAGGCCGAGGCGGTGCAGATGGCAGATAAACTGGCAGAGGAACAGCTTCGAATTGTTCATGAGATAGCAAGCCTTTTAGGAGAAACTGCGGCAGATACCAAGGTGGCCATAGAAGAACTGAAGCAGACCATTCAGCAGGAGATTAAGTAAGATGGAACAGAAGACAGATAAGACGATACAGGCAATAGGAGAGATTCCTGTGGGATTCGGCAAGGTCAGTCTGAATAAGAAAAAAGAAAAAATCTGCGGTGATTACTATACTGTGATTCATGATGGGGATTCTTCTGTCCTGGTGCTTTCCGATGGACTGGGAAGTGGCGTGAAAGCAAATATTCTGGCCACATTGACAGCCAGAATGCTTAGTATTATGATTGCCAGAAAAGTGGATATCCGTACAGCCGTAAAAGCAGTGGCTGACACACTGCCGGTGTGCAGCGTACGAAACCTGGCTTATGCCACATTCACGGTACTGGTGGCGGAAGGCAATGAGATCTGTTTGCTGCAATATGACAATCCGGATGCGATTTTGCTGCGTAACGGGAAAAGTGTAGACTATTATCGGGACATTCTGATATTTGGCGAGAAAGAGATACATCAGAGTTACCTGCAGTTCCAGGAAGGAGATATGCTACTTCTGATGAGCGATGGAGTGACCAATGCCGGCATGGGAAAGACGACTTACGGTGGCTGGGGCAGAGAAGAAGTTGTGAGGTACTGTGAGCAGCGTTATCGGGAAGACATGAGTGCCCAGGAGATGGCATCTGCCATAGGAAATGCAGGACTGGATCTGAATCTGGATGAGACGGATGACGATCTGACTGTGCTTGCACTGAAAGGCATGAAAAGAAAAGTAGTAAATATCTGTGTTGGGCCTCCGGCAGACCGGGAAGATGACCGCAGCTATTTTGAAACATTTTTTCAGAAAGAAGGCATGCGGGTAGTCTGTGGAGGTACTACCGCAAAACTGGTGGCGGACTATATGGGGAAAAAGATCATCAGTCTGCCAGAGAGCGCAACAGAAGAAGTACCTGCCATGTCTGCGATCCAGGGGATTGATCTGGTGACAGAAGGATTGCTAACTCTGCAGAAGCTGATGGAATATTATGGAGATTTTCGAGAAGACAGATTGTATTACCAGAAATTGATCAAAAAGAAAGATGGAGCAGCAGAGCTGTTCCGGGTGCTGTTTGCAGAAGCAACAGAGATTAATTTCTTCTTTGGAAATGCATTGAATGAGAATTATACCGCCCTTCATATTGACCGTGAAAAGAAGAAAAATCTGGCACTGAAGCTGATCGATGAACTGAGGGAAGAAGGAAAACAGGTGAAGATCTGCTTCTGGTGTGTATAACAGAGCAAAAAAACAGGTTTACGGAAGATGTGGTACTTGACAGAGGAAAAGCAAGAGAATAAGATAAAAATGTGCCTGAAATGGCACATTCTTTTTTAAAGAAAGGTTAGTTTAAAATAATTATAATTAGGAGACAATATTATGGTAAAGACTGTTTTAAAAGTAGACGGTATGTCCTGTGGCATGTGTGAATCACATATGAATGATCTGGTACGCAGCCTGTTTCAGGTAAAAAAGGTGAGTTCTTCTGCAAAAGACGGGGAAACGGTAGTACTCAGTGATGAGATTCTGGACATTCCTTATTTGAAAATGAAAATGAAAGAGATCGGATATAAACTGGTTTCAGTAGAAAGTACTCACGAAGCATAATCTTAAGTTGCAATATAGACAGCATTGGGCTTATAATAGAACAATCTATACAGATGGAGGATTATAAGCATGAAGTCCAATAAGGCAAAAAGAAGCAGTCTGCAGCTGATCAGACGCTTCTGGCCATATGAGAAGAAATACTTAAAAACGGTAATATTGGATTTGTTTTGTGCAGCATTAACCTGTTTATGTGATCTGATATTGCCGTTAATTTTGCGTACAATTACCAATCTTGCCATGACAGATCTGGCAGCACTTACCGTATCACTGGTATTGAAGCTGACCTTTTTATATTTTATTCTGAGGCTGATCGATGCCGGAGCCCAGTACTATATGGCAGACATGGGACATGTGATGGGAGTATATATCGAAACAGACATGAGAGAAGATGCCTTCGATCATCTGCTGAAGCTGGGGTATACTTACTATTCTAACACGAAAATCGGTCAGATTATGGGACGTATCACCAATGACTTGTTTGATGTGACAGAATTTGCACACCACTGTCCGGAAGAATTTTTCATTGCCGGACTCAAGTTTGTGGTCAGCTTTGTGATTTTGTGTACCTATAATGTGCCATTGACCATATTGATTTTCGCCTGTATACCGTTGATGACAGTGGTATCTATCAAGCTGAACCGCTGGCAGAGAGAAGCATTCCGCAGGCAACGTATTCAGATTGGTGAATTGAATGCGCAGATTGAGGATTCTTTGCTAGGCGAACGTGTGGTAAAGGCATTTGGCGTAGAAGAACGGGAGAAAGTCAAATTCACAAAAGGGAATCAGGAATTTCAGGATATTAAGAAGCTGACCTACAAAACGATGGCAGCTTTTCAGGCATCTACCAGACTCTTTGATGGACTGATGTATCTGCTGGTAGTACTTGGGGGCGGTTTGTTTGTGATCCGCGGAGCAATTTCCCCGGGAGATCTGGTGGCGTATGTGATGTATGTATCGACATTGATTGCAACCATTCGCCGTATCGTGGAATTTGCAGAACAGTTCCAGCGTGGAATGACCGGTATTGAGCGCTTTTTTGAGATTATGGATGCACCGATTGAGATTCAGGATGCAGAGGATGCGGTACCGCTTCAGATGAAGGAAGGCAGTATTGATTTTAAAAAGGTTTCTTTTGAATACCCGGATGATCACAATCATGTGTTAAAAGATCTGTCTCTGCATGTGGCACCTGGCGAAAGAGTGGCGCTGGTAGGCCCGTCCGGAGGCGGAAAGACAACTCTGTGCAATCTGATTCCCCGTTTTTATGATGTGACCGGAGGAGAAATTGATGTGGATGGGCAGGACATCCGACATGTGACGTTAAAAAGTCTGCGTGAAGCGATCGGGGTGGTGCAGCAGGACGTATATCTGTTCAGCGGCAGTGTGGCAGAAAATATTGCCTATGGCAAGAAGGATGCCACGATGGAAGAGATTCGTCAGGCAGCGAAACTTGCCGGAGCAGATGAATTCATTTCCGGATTAAAAGACGGATATGATACTTATGTGGGAGAGCGTGGCGTAAAGCTATCCGGTGGTCAAAAACAGCGTATTTCCATTGCCAGAGTATTCCTGAAAAATCCACCGATTCTCATTCTGGACGAGGCGACAAGTGCGCTGGATAACGAAAGCGAACTGCTGGTAGGAAAAAGTCTGAATCAGCTGGCACAGGGAAGAACAACGATTACCATTGCCCACAGACTGACAACAATCAGAAATTATGACAGAATACTGGTATTATCCGGAGATGGTATTGAAGAAGAAGGCAGCCATGAGGAGCTTCTGAAAAAAAGAGGCAGTTATTACCGGTTATGGAATCAGCTGACCGGGGAAGACGGAGAGAAGAGCAATGATTCGGATTGCAGTGGTGGAAGATGAAGAATTATATGCAGAGCAGCTTCAGAATTACATCAGTAAATATGCAGAAGAACGAAAAAAACAGATAAAAGTAACATGGTTTCAGGACGGAGAAGACATTGTATCCGGTTATAAAGGGGAGTATGATATCATTCTTCTGGATATCCAGATGCGTTTTATGGATGGTATGACGGCTGCAGAGAAAATACGGGAACTGGATTCTGAAGTGGTGTTGATGTTTATTACCAATATTTATTACCAATATGATTCAATATGCAGTGCGCGGGTACGAAGTGGATGCAATGGATTATGTGGTGAAACCGGTAGAATATTTTGCTTTTTCACAAAAGCTGGATAAGGCAATTGGAAGAATACAGAAAAAGACAGAGGTATTTCTTAAAGTCCCGGTAGAAAATGGGGTTAAGAAGCTGAATGTAGCAGAGATTCTTTACATTGAAAGTGTAGGGCACAACGTGATCTATCGGATGGAATCTGGAAAGTATTTATCCAGAACGGCTTTGAAAGAACTGGAAGCGACGATGAAATCTTATGGATTTTTTCGGTGTGGAAAAGGCTTTCTTGTAAATAAAAAGATGAAGCAGCTTTTCACAAAACGTGGAAAGCTGTTTTTGGTTAGCGCGGAAGAACCGACTTGTTTTGCAAAAATAACAAAAAATATACAAAGAAACCGTGACAAATTGTTAAAAAATGACATGAAGTATTGCTCAGAAAAAAAAAATCATGTATAATATAGAAAAATGCGGTAAAAGAACAACAAAAGTCCAGCTAATAAATGTCAATAAGAAATTTAAAAAATATTGATTATATTTTAGGACTAAAAAAGGGCGCACTTATCCCTTGGTGAAAAT
>NZ_JAOQKE010000023.1:0-41356 GCF_025567005.1 Muricoprocola aceti | reverse complement strand
ATTTTCACCAAGGGATAAGTGCGCCCTTTTTTAGTCCTAAAATATAATCAATATTTTTTAAATTTCTTATTGACATTTATTAGCTGGACTTTCGGTTTTTCGTGCATCGGATGGATTTTTTGCTGATAGCAATTTTTGCACCCGTAGGCTGCGCTGTTTCCGCTGCAGAGTGTAAAATCCCCTCCCTCGATTCGCAGAGGAAGTCCCTCAACCAGCGCATCGGCCAGTTTTTTGCGGGCAGTTGCATAAATCTGCTGAACCGTTGTTCTGGCAATACGCATATATTCTCCGCATTGCTCCTGAGAAAAACCTTCACGGTCAATCAGGCGAATGGATTCATACTCATCCACATTCAGGACAATGGGAGTCAGTTCCTCGCCGCCACGAACCGGAACAAAACCATCATTATCCGGCAAACAACAAACTTTTCTGCATTTTCTCGGTCTTGGCATAGATTCACCTCCATATTATTTGCGGCATATGCCATTTATACGACCATTGTACATCTCCTTTTCCTATATGTCAACGGAATTATTGACATATGCTATAAATTGTTTTATACTATGTGTATTCAAGGAGGTGTACCCATGGATTTTTCATCCTATTTTCCAATTTGGAACAAACTGACACCGACCCAACAGCAGATTTTGGAGCGAAATGCAGTTTTACGAAAAGTGGACAAAGGGACTGTGATTCACAACGGAACTGTGGAGTGTACCGGTCTTCTGCTGGTAAGAAGCGGACAGCTTCGTGCCTATATTCTTTCCGATGAAGGACGGGAGATTAGCCTCTATCGTTTGTTTGATCGGGATATTTGCCTGTTTTCCGCCTCCTGTATGATGAACAGCATTCAGTTTGAGATCACCATTGAGGCGCAGAAGGATACCACGATGTGGGTTATTTCTGCTGACACTTATCAGCGCATTATGAAAGAGTCTGCTGTGGTAGCTAATTTTACCAACGAAATTATGGCTACCCGTTTTTCTGAGGTTATGTGGCTCATGGAGCAGATCATGTGGAAAAGCTTTGATAAAAGGCTGGCAGAATTTCTGCTGGAGGAATGCAGCTTAGAGGAAACAAACATCCTCAAGATTACCCATGAAACCATTGCGGGCCACATGGGCACCGCCCGTGAGGTAGTTACCCGAATGCTTCGCTATTTCCAGAACGAGGGTATGGTGAAGCTGGCGCGGGGCACCGTGGAGATTTGTGAAGAAAGGAGATTGCAGGAACTTTCTGATACATAGAAGACCTGTATCGTTGATGATGAAAATCGTATTGCTCACCGCCCTCGGCGTTGGGGGCGCGACCATTTTTGGAAGTCTCATTGGCTTTGTCTTTCGGAATATCTCCCACAAATTCTCCGACATAGTGCTGTCCTTTGCGGCAGGTGTTATGCTGTCTGCGGCTGTACTGGGACTGATTCTGCCATCTCTCAATTATGGCGGAACCCATGGGCTCCTCGTTTCCATCATCGGGATCTTTACTGGGGCGGTGTGCCTGAATCTCATTGATAAGCTGGTTCCCCACCTGCATAGGCTGGTGGGAACCGATACAGAAACACACCACAGCACCAACCTTGACAAGGTATTGCTGTTTGTCACAGCCATCGCGATCCATAACCTGCCGGAGGGGATTGCCGCCGGTGTCAGCTTTGGAAGTGAAGACACGGCGCAGGCGATGATGATCGCCTGCGGTATCGCCCTGCAGAACATCCCCGAAGGCATGGTGATCATTGCGCCCATGCTGGCAGCAGGCGTATCCCCGGTAAAAACCTTTGTCTGCGCCATGGTGACCGGGCTGATCGAAGTCGTCGGTACGCTTCTGGGATATTGGGCCGTAAGCATTGCTTCGGCCATTCTCCCCTTTGCTCTGGCCTTTGCGGGAGGAACCATGCTCTATGTCATCAGCGATGAAATGATTCCCGAAACCCATGCCCACGGCAGCGAGACCGGAGCAACCTATGCGCTCCTGGCCGGATTCTGTGTGATGCTGGTCAGTGATTTCTTTTTGGGGTAAAGTGTGATTCAGATGTTTGAAATGTTTGCTGCAGTCAGAGGATGAAAATCCGCCGCATCTCTACCAAAATTGTTGGAGAGATGCGGCGGTTGTTTATTTGTCCATTCCGCAGGCCGTAGCCGATTCAATGAGACAGCGATCATTGGTCACAGCATCATAGAAACGGAAGCCGCCGGAGAAGTTATAGCAGTCAAAGCCGTTTCCGGCCAGGATACGACAGGCAATGTAGCTGCGCAGACCGCTCTGACAGATGACGTAGACAGGCTTACGCTTGTCCAGCTCACCCAGCCGCTCCCGCAGCTCGTCCACCGGGATGTTAAAGAAGCCGTCAATGTGTCCGTGTGCGAATTCTTCCACAGTGCGGGTGTCCAACAGAGTTATGCTTCCGTCACGAGGAAGACGATCTGCATCTTCCAGATGCCATTGTTTCAGAACACCGTTTGCGATATTCTCAACCATAAAGCCAGCCATATTTACCGGGTCTTTCGCAGAGGAATAAGGCGGTGCGTAGGCCAGATCAAGATCCTTCAGTTCCGTGGCTTTCATTCCTGCCCTGATAGCGGTGGCCAGCACATCAATGCGCTTATCCACACCTTCATAGCCTACGATCTGCGCACCCAGCAGGCGATAAGTCGCCTTTTCAAAGACCACCTTCATTGTCATGACTTTCCCGCCGGGGTAGTAACCTGCATGGCTCATGGGCGACAGGATAACCGTATCAACATCCAGCCCTGTTTTTCTGGCGTTGGTCTCATTTACGCCGGTAGTAGCGGCAGTCATGCCAAAGATCTTGATGACACTGCTGCCTTGGGAGCCGGTATAATGGCTGTCTCCGCCACAGATGTTGTCCGCAGCGATTCGTCCCTGTTTATTGGCAGGGCCAGCCAAAGAGATCAGAGCATCCTGCCCGGTGACGAAGTGCTTCACCTGCACCGCATCGCCCACGGCATAGATGTCGGAAATGGAGGTTTCCATTCGGTCATTGACCACAATACTTCCTTTAATGCCCAGTTCCAACCCGGCATCCTTTGCAAGGGTGGTTTCGGGAGAAACACCAATGGCCAGGATTACCATATCCGCATGGAGAGGCTGTTCGTCTTTCAGCAGCACATCCACGCCGCCGTCCCTTTCCTCAAACCCTTCTACGGTATGACCAAGTGCCAGCTTTACACCGTGCTTGCGCATTTCATTATGGATGAAAGAAGCCATATCGGCATCAAAGGGATTCATAAGCTGTTTTGGACGCTGGACAATGATGACATCCATCCCCAGCTCTCGCAGGTTTTCTGCCAGCTCCAATCCAATGAAGCCACCGCCTGCCAGTACAGCGGATTTGGGATGGTTTGCATTGATGTAATCCTTGATATGGAAGGTATCCTCAACAGTACGCAGGGTGAACAGCTTATCAAGACCTACACCGGGAAGCCGGGGCTGGGTAGGCTTGGCTCCGGGAGAGAGAATCAGCTTGTCATAGCTCTCCTCGAACTCCTCACCGGTTTCCAGATTTTTCACGGAAACGGTTTTTTCTTCAGGATGAATCGCTGTGACCTCATGGCGCACATTCATGTTCACACGGAACCGGGAGAAGAAGCTTTCCGGGGTCTGGAGGGTCAGATCCGACCGATCGGTAATCACATCACCGATATAGTATGGCAGACCACAGTTGGCATAGGAGATATACCCCGAGCGCTCAAAAACTACGATTTCTGCTTGCTCATTCAGTCTGCGAATACGGGCGGCAGCGGTAGCACCGCCTGCCACACCGCCTACAATGACAACTTTCATATTATCGTTCCACCTTTCCTGCATAAGCGGAAATTCCGCCTATGTTTTTCACGTTGGTATAACCCAGCTGCTGCAAAACAGCAGCTGCCTGGCGGCTTCTTGCACCACTGAGACAGTGTACAAAGATGGGGGTAGCTTTATTGTCAATCATGCCAGCCACTTTGTCAATGGACTGCAAAGGAAGATTTTTACTGCCGGGGATATGCCCCTGCCGGTATTCGTCGGGGGTGCGAACATCCAGCAGGACTGCGCCATCCGTAGTGCTATATTCTTTGACACCCTGATTGATGTCAGGGCCTTTCAGGAAATCGAAGAATCTCATCTTTGCACCTCCTTACAGCATGGCGAGAATCTGAGCCTTAGGTCTGGCACCGGTGACTTGATTGACAATCTTTCCGTTCTTCATAACCACCAGAGTGGGTATGCTCATCACACCGAACTGCATAGCCAGTTCCTGTTCCTCATCCACATTAATTTTAACAACCTTGATATCGGAGCGCTCCTTGGCAATCTCCTCTACCAGAGGAACTACCATGCGGCAAGGACCACACCAGGGAGCCCAGAAATCCATCAGGACGGGCTTGTCCGAGTTCAAAACCTCTTGATTGAAATTGTTTCTATTAACACTGATAGCAGACATATTTATGTCCTCCTGTTTTCTTTTTTATGGCTTTATTATATCCAGTAGTCGTTTCTTGTTCTGTGATTTTATCACTTATCGCCGGTGACTGTTTCACCGGGCCAACTATTAATTCCGCCGATCTCAATGATATTGGTGTAGCCCAGTTTCACCAGTTTTTCAGATGCCTGCTTACTCCGATTACCGCTGCGGCAGTATACCAGAATCAGCTGATCTTTATCCGGCAGTTCAGAGATATCCTCTGTGCCAATGGATTCGTTGGCAATATTGATAGCACCGGGAATATGCTTTTCGCTATATTCCTGAGCAGTACGAACATCGAGGATGATGTATCCGGTTTCCTCCTCCATCATCGTAATAGCTTCCTCCATAGTAATCTGTCGATAGGTTTTTTCAGCGGATTGCGTTGCACAACCAGAGAGAAGCAGTAAAGTCATTAAAATGGGAATGATTCTTTTCATGTGTATACCTCCATATTTTGAAGATAGGGCAGCCGTTTCCAGCTGCCCTGTTTCCTTTTTTATGTTCTTGCCATTCCGTCTACACTGAGCACAACGCCCGTGATATAGGATGCTTCGTCAGATGCCAGGAACACAAATGCATTGGCAATATCCTCCGGCTGACCCAGGCGGCGCAGAGGGATCTGCTTGATGAGCGGATCAATTACTTCCTTGGGAACAGCCTTCATCATATCGGTCAGGGTAATACCGGGAGCGACTGCATTCACTCGAATACCCTTCGGACCCAATTCTCGGGCAAGGGAAACCGTCAGGCCATTGACAGCAAATTTGGATGCGGGATAAGCAAAGCCACTGGGCTGGCCGTAAATGCTGACCATTGAGGAGGTGGAAAGAATAACACCTTGACCTTTTGCAATCATGCACTCACTGGCGGCTCTTGTAGCATTGAACACGCCTTTTACATTCAGATCCATAACCTTATCAAAGGTTTCCTCCGTATACTCGGTAAAGGGAGTGCTTTCGGATACACCGGCATTGTTCACCAGAATATCAATGCAACCGTATTTTGAGGCAGCTTCTCGGAACGCATTGCGGACAGATTCCAAATTGGACAGGTTAGGACTGATTCCCGCAACTGTTGCATCAGGGTACTTTTCTTTCAGCTGCGCAACCGCTTTGTCAGCAGAACCTTGTGAGCTTGCGGTCAGGATTACCGTAGCACCTTCCTTCAAAAATTTGTCTGCGGTAGCGTAGCCAATGCCACGGCTGCCTCCGGTGATGATTGCAACTTTATCTTTCAGTCTCATAAGAATACCTCCTTGTGTTTTGTATTTGTAGTATAACCTGTTTCGGAGGCGCTCTCCGTGATAAAATCACATTTTTCCAAGAAGGAATGATAGAAAAATCATGCCCGTGCATAAATAAAAAGTCACAGTCACGCTCCGATTTGAAGTGTAGACTGTGGTTTTTATTTTACAGGTTCTGCACTTTCAGCCATCTTGATGATTTCGGAATCATCAATTTTGCTTGGAGTGTATTCCAGAACATAAGTGACTTCCGGAGAATAAGTCCAACAGAGAAATGCCGTGTCATCTTTCTTGTAAAGAGCGCCCGGCCAGTCCTGAATCATCATTTCCTCACAGCTGTCCATACTGTCAACCGGGAAAAGCACACCCAGGGCTTCTGTATAGACCTGATATGTTCCCTCATACACCGGCATATGATTTATTTCCGTGTACTGCGGACATTCAAGCCATTGTCTCGACCCATGTGGAGACGGTAGTATTGATGTCAAGGAAATAAAATCAAGTGCCAGAAAGCGGCGTATTTTGGTGTGCTACCCGTCAAGTAGACAATTAAAAAAACAAAAAATATTTTCTGCCCGGTGTTATGCCGGGCAGTTTTTATGCTGCTTCCAGCAGATGCTTTTCATAATACTCCTGTGGAGTTAAGATACAAAGATTTCTTTGTACCCGCTTATTTGTGTAATAATCTATATATTCTTCAATTGCTTTTATCAGTTCGTCCTTAGTTTTGTACTTTTTCCCATAATACATTTCACGTTTCATAATTCCCCAGAATCCTTCCATAGGTCCATTATCAATGCATCTGGCAACTCTTGACATACTTTGGCTCATTCCGGCATCAATTATCTTCTGGCGGAAGGTTTTGGAAGTATACTGGTAGCCTCTGTCAGAATGAAAAAGAGGTGTTGCTCCAGGATTCGCTGCTAATGCCTTATCAAAAGTATTAAAGACGAGCGGATTATCATTATGATCACTGTATTCATATGCCACAGGGCGCTTTCCACACAGATCCAATATGACACTCAAATATATTTTCCCCTTTTTTTCGTCATCACCAGTTCCATATTTAAATTCAGACACATCTGTAAGCCATTTTTCATTAGGTTTATCTGACTTAAACTCACGATTTAACACATTTTCAGCAATATAAGCTGGGTCTGAAGCTGGTTTTGTGCAGCAATTATATCTGTGTTTTATATAAGACTGAACTTTTTTCTTACGACATACTCGCAAGACCCTTTTATCATTGACATTTATGTTATAATCATGTGCAAGAGTGTCTCTGATGCGTCTATAGCCCATATCAGGATGTTCTCCATGAATTTTAAGAACCTTTTCCGCTATAAGTTCATTAAGGTCATCATTTTCGCTGTTAGCATGATTTTTCCATTTGTAGTAGGCAGCTCTATTGATTTTCAGAATTTCGCACATAGTACTGACCGGATACTCAGAATGCTCTTCAGAAAGCTCCTTTATAGCAATATATGAATCATGATGTCTTATTCTGCGCAGTGTCACCTCCTCTCGATTTCTTCTAGTTTTTTTAATAAATCAATCTCTATTTGTTGTCGTTTCTTTTCTGCTTTCAATAGTCTATTCTCAGCTCTGAGTTTTTCCAATTCACTCAGTTCATCCGCTGATTTATTACGCCCACGACCGTCTTTAAGACCATCGACACCTTTTTTGCTATACTTATTTACCCATGAATAAACCTGCCCATACGAACAATTAAATTCTTTTGCAGTCGCTGAATAATCATTTGAATGCGAGACACAATGCTCAACTATCCTTATACGCTCCTCAAGAGTTGTCTTTCTTGACTTGATATCTTTTGCCATGAAATAATCCCTAACCTTCCGTGAATCAGTTAATTCCTCATGACTATTATACTGCTTTACCCACTTTAAAACAGTACTTTCTGCGTGAATACCGTATTTTACAGCGATAGATTCGAAAGAACCACCTCCGGATAAATAGTCAGAAACGACTCTTTGCTTAAACTCTGCGGAATATCTACATAGATTGCTATTGTGGCGATCAAGAGCTGTTTCTCCATGTGCTTTGAAAACTGCATTCCATCTTTTTACTGTACCGAGTACAATGTCATATTTCTTTTCTAGGGAATAAAAAGAAGCTCCCTCTTCATGTTCCTTTAACACCTTCAATTTGAATTCCTTACTATATTTCTTTTTAGACATAAAAATACTCCTCATATGATAGATTTTGGATATTTCCATTGTCTACCATATGGGGAGCATATCATTTCCGGGCTTTTTCGGAGGTTGGGATTTGAAGCCAGACTTCTGAAGAAGCTCGGTTTTCTTATATGGAAACATATCTACTGCAAAATGTATGTCAGGTTGTAACCTCGGATTAGATGTCACGATTTGAGGCAGTGGATTAGATGTCAGGCATTTTGGGATGATTTTTGGAAAATGAAAAAGGGTGACAACCAATCCGGCAACTCGACCATTTGGAGAGGGTGCAGGCAGTGGAATAGATGTTAAGAGAGGCTATACAAATCGAAAATAGAGGAGAACAAGATATGGAAAAACTAATTACAATATATAATACAGAATACGCTATCCCAGCAGTGTTTTCTTATTCCCAAAAACACGAAAAAATGCCAGCGGTGATTCTATGCCATGGAACAGGATCACAAAAAAAGAAGTCGGTAATTTGTTTGCAGAAATGTCCAAAAGATTATTGAGCATCGGCATTGCTTCAATTCGTCTTGATTATGCAGGATGCGGTGATAGTAAGGCTTGCCAAACGAAATTAAGCTTTTGTGGAGAAGTGAATGATGCAAAAAAAGTTTATCAGTATCTTTACACGCAGGACTTTATTGACTGTAACAATATTGGTATTTTAGGATTTAGTCAAGGAGCCCGTGTAATGGCAGAGCTATTAAAAGAAGTCCATTCGATAAAATTTGCGATAAGTTGGTCTGGTGCATGTCATGATGGTATAGGAGTGTTCAAAGGATGGTTCGATGAGTATTATCAAGAAGCATTGGAAAATGGTTATGCAAAGATACCGATGTTTTGGCGAGAGAACTTGCTGTTTTCAAAAAATTTGCAAAATAAAACTGCTTGTGTAAGCAGCCTAAAGATGATATTCTTTTCATAGGCAGTTGTTGGGACTAAGCCCGTGTTTGAAGTTTGTTATTGGTGGTACTTTAACAATACTATCTTGGGCCAATCCTGTCACTGCCTTTTTTAGAAAAAGTAAAAAGCTGCGCCACAGCCTTGGCAGGCCATCGCGCAGCGATTTTGTTCAATTTCAGTTTGTAGAATTGGAATAGAATAAGCAGGACATAGGGGAGTGAAAGCCTACGTCCTTATTTTTCTGCTACCTATCCTTAATATACATCTCAATCAATTTATTCAAAAACACTTCAAACCTTTTATCGTCTTCCTCCGTCCTTTTAGACGAACCTTTCAAATGACGTTTTTTCTTTGCGTTTCTGGCTTTCTTCGCTAGATATCGCTCTATCAGCATTTGATCTATATTTTCATTTGTATACCATTTACCGCTCTGATGGATACCATAAGCACCTTTTCCCAGAATCATTGCCGCGACACCATAATCCTGCGTTACAACAATGTCTCCTTTCTGGCACAGACTGACCAGTTTAAAATCTACTGCATCAGCACCGGCTCCCACTGTGATTACTTCACTGTAATCTGAATATAAAACATGGTTTGTATCACATAAAAGAACAACAGGGATTTCATATTTCTTTGCTGTTTTTTCTACGATTGACACCACAGGACAGGAATCCGCATCTACTAATATCCTCATTTTTTCTTTCCTTTCGTCAGATCATAACTTTCCCCGATCATCCGCCAGATATCTTTATCAGGAACAGAGCCATCCAAGATAATAGAATTCCAGTGTGTCTTGTTCATATGATAAGCTGGGATCACAGATTCAAAAGCATTTCTCCAGAACTCTCTCCATTCCGGATCACATTTTACATTTATCCATACATAACCATCTTTATCATAAATAAGCGCAAATGTTTTCTTATTTCCCTTATGACGCATAACACACCAGTTATCATCATGAAAAGGATAATCTTCATATACATCTTGAAATGAATGGCAATATTGTATTGCCTCCTGCCTTGTCTGCATAGTTTCCTCTTTTCTTAACCTTCCTCTCCCCGGATCGGAGCATAGAAGATTAACAAATCTATATACTTTTCTCCGTCTCCCTGTTCTCTATAATCATATCGGATCATATAATCCCGAATACTATATCCCCGATACGGATCAGATAGGGTATAAAGTTCTCTTGTTGTAAAATCAATCAGTGAGTACCCTGTGCTTTCCAGATATTCATCATTATCACTGTTTACCTGATCTTCATAAAATTCACACACCTTATCCAGACAATCCTGACACAATTGATCTTTGAGAGTTTCACAGTCTATCGTATCTATCTCTCCAAGGTGTATATTGGGTTCCGCAATACATCTATCCGGTTGAGAGTGTGTCATAATAGAACCATAATCCTCTCCAAAAGAATTTACCATTGTGCTCATATACCCAGAATCAATCTTTTCATTTCCATCATTATCATATTCTCGGATCCGGGTGTCAGTGACTGACATATCGGCCCAATGGATAATCCCAATTGAATCGAATTTTCTATAATATTCCAGAAGTCCACCAGCCGGTGTTCCGCAAATAAAGCATTGTTCTTTACCGATTGATGATTGAAGAGACAGTTCAAAGTCATCATCAGATTCATAATCCATCTGATCCAACTGTTGTTTTGTTGTTGATGTTTTTGCAGGCTGCGTCTGACAACCACAAAGAGTAATCCCTAATATAAGTACAAAGCATAAAATATTACTTCTTTTCATAAAAACCCCCGAAGCTGAAATAAGGACGTACTATGCCATCCCTCAGCACAGACGTCCTTATTTTCTAATAATGCCCTGTATATACGCTTTTACCAGCTCTTTTTGATGTTCATCCATCGCATTCCAGTCAGAAAGCATCTGTTTCTGATCTGCTGTTAAATCAGGAATTTCTTCATCACCTGCAAAAAACTGGGCAAGGGTGATATCGAATCCCTCACATATTTTCTCAAGAGTCTGAATCGTTGGAACACTCTTCCTGTTTAGCAATGTAGAAATAGATGACTGGGCAATTCCAGATTTCTGAGCGAGTCTGTACCTACTAAATTTCTTTTTTTCACACAACTGCTCAATCCTGGCAATAATATAGTTCTCAGTTTGCAAGTATTCTACACCTCATTTCCGATATGATACCCTTATTGTACTTATAATTAAGGAAACTTATCAGATTGTATATTCCAATGCAAAATACTTAGGTATAACGAAGTATACAGGTAAAAAAATAAGGAACTACATTAGTATATCATATTTATTCCCTGTTCTGCATCAATTTACTCATGATGGTCTGATATTATTACTATCGTTATCAGGAATATCTATGTATTTATATGCTGCCTGTACCGGAATCAGAACCGCATCCGAAGCAACCAGCGCATTGATCGTCATCATTCCCAGGCTGGGCATACAATCGATCAGAATATAATCGTATCGTTCTCTTATCATTTCGATATAATCCTTCATGATCATTTCTCTGCTCATTACATTTCCCAGTGTCACTTCCAAAGCTGATAGTTCAATATTTGCTGGTAACAGATCCACCTTTTCCTCATGATGAAGGATTCCGTCATCCGGTTGTATTTCTTCCTCATTGATCACCGCCAGCATGATGGTTGCCAGAGTAATGCCAATATCATCCGGTTCCACATATCCAAGACTGGCAGTCAGACTTCCCTGTGGATCTGCATCAATCAACAGCACTTTTTTTCCTTCTTTTGCAAGACCAATCCCCAAATTTACGGTTGTCGTGGTTTTTCCGACTCCGCCTTTCTGATTTGTAACAGCGATTACTTTACACATTCTTCATTCCTCCGTTTCTTATTTGTCCCAGTATTGTTCCATCCATATTTTTAAGATTGCTACGATTTCACGCTTCATCATTTCCGGCGTATAGTTGTTTGGAAAATATCTGTGAAGCTATTCATTTGTAAATGTGACTCTTGTTATTTCTCCTTTTTTTATTTCACTGAGAATTTCCTGCATCTTTTCTAAAGTCAGCTTTCCATCTTTGCTCAATTTTTTTATTCGCTGTGCCTGAGAAAGAGAGGGCACTGACTGAGCATAATCCATGGCTTCGATTAGCTGTTTTTGTTCCTTTTCCTTTAATGCTGCCAGTTCAACTGCCGGATTGAAGGAAATCAGTTCATCGTCTAACTGCTGTAAAAGCTCTGGAATCAGGTTCGTAAGAGTAATATATCTTTGCACCTGCTTTGGACTTTCACCTGTTTCTTCTGCGATAATTTCCACTGTTCTCTTTCCTTTTAAATTGTGGTCGATTTGGCTACGCGGTCTTCCAGCAGTCCTTTTCATAGCATCATTCTTCATTTTGTAAGCAAAAGCTTTCTCACTGTAACTGATCCGTTCCCTTTGAAGATTAGAATCCACCATTTTTATAATGGCTTCCTCATCGTTCATAACCCGAATGATCACAGGCACTTTCCGATATCCAAGTTGCTGTGCCGCATATCTTCTTCTGTGACCAGAAATGATTTCGTATACACCATCTGGTACCGGCCTTACGATTAGCGGATTTAAAACACCATATTTCTTTATGCTGTCTTTCGGAAGATGCATATCTTTATCATCTTCAACCTTGAATGGATGATCTTTAAAAGATCTGAGCCTTTCAATCTCAATTTCAATTATCTGTTCATCATCAAACCGAGTGGCTGCTTCTTTTCCTGCCATTGAACTCCTCCTTTTCCTATAATCCAAACAAAAAATGCCCGTTCAGATTAGATTCTTATATTTGAATCTGATCCAAACGAGCATCTCGCTTGCCATGCCTTAGCATGTCAAAGGAAGCTCCAGTGGAGGTTTCTTTGACTTAGCTACAGCTAATGAAATATTCTATTGTTTCAGCTAATAGAAGTTTACAGAAGTTCCTTTCAGAGAAGGATTTTACACCGCTTTACCCTGTTTTACATCCCCAATCTGAGGTTTCAACAGGAACGAACCCCGATGTTAGCAGGAAGTTCAAATTATCCCGTTTGCAAAACAGTATTTTTAATTAGCTGCCAGCTAACGAAAATCGTTTCAAATTAGCTGGAAATTCATTCCCTGCCTGCCTTTTCTTATCTCATCGAAAAGAAAAAAACGGCTCATGATATAGCATTTTCTGCTAATCATTACCGCTTTTTTAGTAACCGTCCCCTGCGGGAATCGAACCCACAGCTAGCGCTTAGGAGGCGCTTGTTTTATCCGTTAAACTAAGAGGACATTACCGATTTTTGGCTTAAACACTGGGTTTTTGCCACTTTGGTTCGGTAACCGTTTTATGATTTTCAGCTAATTTTAATTAGCTGGATATCATCAGATTATTCATTTTATTAACAGTAGAGCATCCGCCAGAATGGGGAAAGCCACGGCTCCTTCTTAGGAGGCACTTATTCTATACATTAAATTAAGAGAACTTATCACTCTATTCTTCCGGGAAGTTAATGTATCCCTGAAGCCAGACATTTCCCTTGAATCTGCGACCTACTTCTGGATCACCCAACAGATCTGCTTCATTAATGCAGACATCCATCTCAATATCATTACAAAGAACCTTCATCTGATACAGATATTCCTTGCTGCGCATATTTCTCACTTTATGATATTTCAGGATCTCTCCCATGATCTGGTAATGGTCGCATTCCATACCAAACGGCATAAAGAATGTATCTACGATAGAAAATACATCCTCTGTCTGAATTCTTCTGGAAATCATACTGTAAGTATCCATTTCTTCCAGTGTCAGGCTCTCAATCGCATCCTGATCTCCGTTCTTTGCAGCATTGATCATCTGGGAACGGGTATTCAAAGCTTCTTTATCCGAAAGCACCTGCTCCGCATCTTTATACATCGGGAGCAATATTTTGCCATCAGAAGCCAATGCCGTCAACGATGTACTCAGTCGATTTCCTACACTCCATTTTACAAGACATGCACGCATATAGTCAACTGTATTTTGCACGTAAAAGATCAGAGAAGTTCCCAGCCGGTTATCTTCACAGACACCGGCAAAGGAATCTTCTCCTCCATGCTTTTCAATGGACAAATCTTCTTCACTGCTGACTGTATCTGTATGAAAATACGGGAAATAATAGTCCTGATGAAATCCACTTTCATCCAGTTCTCCACACACAGCCAGACCGAGTCCAGGTCCGAATTCTTTTCTGTACTCTACAAATGCCTGTCCATGATCCAGTCTTACTGCATTTCGCGTATCACAATTAAGACATACATCCCTGATCAGTTCATCTATGCCTTTTCTGTCTTTTATGTTACTAAATCCTACGCTGCGCAAAAAACTGTGCATAAATCTATCTCCCGTTATTCACAAATACCATGCCATTAATGCTTTGGAACAATCTTTTCAATACCGCCCATATATGGCTGCAGTGCCTTTGGAATATTAACACTTCCATCTGCATTCAAATTGTTCTCCAGGAATGCAATCAGCATACGTGGTGGTGCTACTACTGTATTATTTAAGGTATGTGCCAGATACTTCTTGCCATCTTTTCCTTTTACACGGATTCTCAGACGACGAGCCTGTGCATCCCCCAGGTTAGAACAGCTTCCTACTTCAAAATACTTCTTCTGACGAGGAGACCATGCTTCAACGTCACACGATTTTACTTTCAGGTCTGCCAGGTCACCAGAACAGCATTCCAATGTACGAACCGGAATATCCAGAGAACGGAACAGATCTACGGTGTTCTGCCATAATTTATCGTACCAGATCTTACTTTCCTCTGGCTTGCAGACAACGATCATTTCCTGCTTTTCAAACTGATGAATACGATATACACCGCGTTCTTCAATACCGTGCGCACCCTTTTCCTTACGGAAACATGGAGAATAGCTGGTCAGAGTCTTTGGCAGCTCTTCTTCCGGTGTCATGGTATCGATAAATTTACCAATCATAGAATGTTCACTGGTTCCGATCAGATACAGATCTTCTCCCTCGATCTTATACATCATAGATTCCATCTCAGAGAAGCTCATAACGCCATCTACAACAGCACTTCTGATCATGAAAGGCGGGATACAGTACGTAAATCCACGGTCAATCATAAAATCTCTCGCATAAGCCAGAACAGAAGAATGAATTCTTGCAATATCACCCATCAGGTAATAGAATCCATTACCAGCTACTCTTCCGGCAGCATCCATATCAATTCCATCAAAACGTTCCATAATATCAGTATGATAAGGAATCTCAAACTCAGGAACCACCGGTTCACCAAATCTTTCGATCTCTACATTTTCACTGTCATCTTTACCGATTGGCACAGATGGATCAATGATATTTGGGATTACCATCATGATCTTACGGATCTTTTCTTCTACTTCTTTTTCATCAGCAGACAGCTCAGCCATACGGTCAGCCTGTGCGGTAACCTGCTTTTTCACTTCCTCTGCTTCTTCTTTCTTACCCTGGCCCATCAGCGCACCGATTTGCTTGGATAATTTATTTCTGTTAGCCTGCAGAGACTGCAGTTCATTCTTGATATCTCTGTTCTTCTGATCCAGCTCGATCACTTCGTCTACCAGTTCCAGCTTGGACTCCTGAAATTTATTCTTAATATTCTGTTTTACAACATCCGGATTTTCTCTTACAAATTTGATATCTAACATATTCTATCCCTCTCCGTATCATAAACATTCATTGAATATCATACCGCATTTTTAAATATTCGTAAAGGAAAATTTATGGTTCATACTATATAGTTATGTAAACCAATTTATGCTTCGTTAATTTACATAACTATATAATTCATATTATTCTATGTTATTCACAATTTCGTTTATTTATGTGTGAATTATGTGATTTTCTGGAAAAATTTTCTTTTTGTTTTGGCAAAAAGTCCTTATACTTTACATAACTCACAAATTACACACATTTTACCCACTTTTTGTGGATAATTCTCTTTTTTTATTTTATATATCTTCTTCTCTTTTTCTACAAAAAACGACTTTTTATTTTTTAATTCTACTTTTATTACGTTATTTTTACTAAATTATCAAAATACATGTTGAAAAACAATCTCATATTCAAAGTGCTATTCTTGTTTATAACTTACTTATTCACATGTAAGAAGCATATGAGAGTGCAAGTTTCTATAAAACAAAAAAAGTCATGCACATTTTTTTCTGTGCACAACTCTTTTTTATTCTACATACATATTTACCGCTTGTCTTAGTGCTTCCTTCTCTTCTTCTCCAAGAACAATATAAGACTCACCTTTTACAATTTCCTTAATATAAGTATAGCATCCTTCCCTGCTGTGGATCGCATTTAACACAAATCCACTATTTTCCTGATCTAACATGGCCAATGCAAAACTCAGCTTTCCGCCCATTTCTTTAAATGCATCGTATTTCACAATTGCTGTTTTATTCAGCGTATGAAGCTGTATCTCCTTTAACTGCCTGATCTGCTCCATATGATTTTTGCTGGATTCCATCAACATATCGATTTCATTGATATTTCTCAGAATCGTCTTTTCCAGAGAAATTCCATCTTTTCCACGCATAAAGCTCTTATATTTCTTCATAAAGCGATCAATTTTAAAAGAATTCTTGACCTGCAACACAAAAAGTATGACAATCATGACCATCATCAGGATAAGGATATATCCAGGATCGATGATCAGATCATTTAAAATAGAATTTTCCATGTTTTCTCCTCTTAATTAATGGATTCCAGTAAAAACAGTATTCTCTCCAGTTCATCATTGGAATAATACTCAATGGAAATCCGTCCTTTGTTATTAGATCTGTGATCCACAGTTACTTTCGTACCTAAAATTGCTTTGATCTTTTCTTCAATGTCCTTATAGATAAAGGAATTTACTTTCTCAGCCTTTTCTTTCTTTACTTCTGGCTTCTGAATCAGTTTCACCATTTTTTCTGTTTCTCTGACACTGAGTTTTTCATCAAAAATCTTCGTTGCAATATTATATTGCACATCAGGATCCTCAATGGTAATCAAAGTTCTCGCATGACCTGCAGATATCATGTCATCAATCATCATCTGTTGAACTCTCTTATCCAGTTTCAGTAAACGCATAGAATTCGTCACTGCTGTTCTACTCTTGGACACCTTTTCTGCGATCTCATCCTGCTTGAGGTGAAATTCTTCCATCAGATTCTTATATGCCATTGCTTCTTCAATTGGATTCAGATCCTCACGCTGAATATTTTCAATTAAAGAAATCTCCATTACCTGTTGATCACTATAGTCTTTGATGATAACCGGAATCTCTTTAATGCCAGCCATTTTTGCTGCTCGCCATCTTCTCTCCCCTGCAATGATCTCGTAATGATCTCCTTTTTTCTGTACGATCAGTGGCTGAATCACTCCATACTGTTTAATCGAATCTGACAATTCCAGCAGTGCATCTTCATTGAAGTTTTTTCGTGGCTGTTCTCTGTTCGGCTCCACTTCTGTAATCTTCAGTGTCTCGACACCTTTTTTCTCTACAATCTTCTCAATAATCACCGGTTCTGTCTCTTTTTTTACCGGTGCCTTTTTATTTCCCGCTGGAATCAACGCATCCAGGCCTTTCCCCAATCCAGATTTTTTTGCTACCATTCTTCTTCTCCTCTATGTATCACTTCTTCTGCCAGCAATCTGTAACTTTCTGCACCTGCTGACTTTGTATCATACAGATTAATCGGCATTCCATAACTTGGTGCCTCAGCCAGTCGGACGTTTCGTGGAATAATTGTTTTATAAATAGTCTGGTTCAGATTATTCTTCACATTCTCCACAACCTGAAGTGACAGGTTTGTTCTGGCATCATACATGGTAAAGACCACACCTTCCATCTCTAAAGATGGATTCAATCTTTCCTGTACAAGATTGATCGTATGAATCAACTGGGTCAATCCCTCCAGTGCATAGTATTCACACTGAATCGGGACTAGAACAGTATCTGCCAGACACATGGAGTTAATAGTCAGCATACTAAGTGATGGCGGGCAGTCAATAATGATAAAATCATAATTATCTCTAATAGGTGCTATTGCTTTCTGCAAAATATATTCCTTTTCTTCTTCTCCTATCAATTCGATCTCTGCTGCAGACAGATTGATATTAGATCCTATCACAGACAAATTTTCTATTACTTCTTTCTGCAGACAATCTTCCACACTACTTTCCCCTAAAAGTAGTTCATACACCGTGTTCTCAATGGCATCCTTATCCACTCCAAGTCCGCTGGTCATATTTCCCTGAGGGTCCATATCAATTGCCAACACTTTTTGTCCCGCTTCAGCCAGACATGCTGCAAGGTTGATTGCTGTTGTAGTTTTACCTACGCCACCCTTCTGGTTCGCAACTACAATTGCTCTTCCCATATCATTTATCCCCTTTTATTTCTACAGTTTCTAATTTTTAAATTGTTTGATTTCTATAAGAAAGTATATCATAGATAGAAAATGAAATCTATACAAAGAATAAATGTTTCACGTGAAACATTTATGAAAAATGATAACTGTTCAGAACTCACTGTTCTGTGAAGTATTTTGGCATGAAAATACCAAAATTTCGATATATGTATGCCAAATTTTCATTGCATGAGACGATTTTACTGAATTTTGCCCTCGTATCTATGAAAGCACTTAACAGATATGAAAAATGTTGTTTCACGCATCAAAAAATGTTTCACGTGAAACATTGAGACATTTTCGTATAATTTTCTCTTTTTTGAAAATTTCATTGTATACCTGGAAGAATTCGTTTATACTATAATTATATGGTAACTATTCAGAACCTACTGTCCCGCAAGGTACTAAACAGTTACGTTATATGATATAACATGTTTATCCAAAAATGGAGGATCTTATAATGAAGAAACGTTTAGAGACATTACTAAAGCTTGGTATCTTTGCTGGCATTGTTATGTACTTTGCTAACAAGTTTGTTGAATCTTCCGCTTTACTTCGAAAATTATTAAAAATTAATTCTGGTTATTATTATAACTGGAAACATGGTTCGATTTATTATACAAAACAAGGACATGGTGATCCACTTCTGCTGATTCATGATCTTTATCCAAGTTCATCCAGCGCAGAGTGGAATGAGGTAATCGAGGATCTTTCTCAGTCTCATACTGTCTATGCTATTGATTTACCAGGATGTGGCCGTTCCGCAAAGCCTCACATCACCTATGTGAATTACTTTTATACACAACTGTTATCTGACTTTGTAACTGACGTTATACAGGAGCCGACCGCTGTCACGGCCACAGGTATCTCCTCATCCTTTGCTACTATGGCAGCACATTTATATCCGGACAAATTTACCAAATTAACCTTTATAAATCCTCAGAGCCCATCACAGTTGGCAACGATTCCATTAAATACAGCCAAATTTACCAAATCCATTATGAATTGCCCTATTCTTGGTACTTTCCTGTATTATATTTTCTGTTCTGAGAATGAAATCGAATATAACTTTACTGAAGAATACTTTTATAATCCATTTCTGGTATCTTCTAAAGTTATGCATACTTACTATGAATCTGCGCATTGGAATCAGGGAAGCGGACGTTTTCTGCTCGCCAGCCTGCATGGAAATTATATAAATGCAAATGTGAATCTTGCATTTTCCAGTCTGACGCAAGATACTCAACTGATCTTTGGTAAAGAACTGGCAAATGCAGAAAATATTGCTGCATCTTACCAAAAGTTAAATCCAGTAACCAAAGTTTCTTATATTTCTAAGACGAAAATGCTGCCACATTTGGAAGCACCTGCGAAATTATTATCATTACTTTGAAATCTAGTACAGCGTACAAAAATTAACTATACTAATAGCGCAGAATGTATTTTCATTCTGCAAAGAAAAAAGAGGAGAATCATAAAATTTATGATTCTCCTCTTTTTCAGGGTATTTGTTTAAGACAATGGCTCTCTTGATGGCATTCCAGCTTTTCTTGGATATTTTTTTGCCGTTTTTTCATGCTTTTTTATGATTACCAGCGATCTTTCAATATCACTGCCTTCCAACTGGAATTTTACAGTATGATCCAGCTTACCTCCCAACAGGAAAATTGCTTTTTTTGCCTGTTCCAGTTCTTCTTCTATCTTTCCTGACTTATAGGAAACAAATATTCCATTCACTTTTGTATACGGTATACAATATTCGCTAAGAGAAGATAAATTAGCTACTGCTCTTGAAACAACCAGATCGAACCGCTCCCTGTATTCGGCTTCTTTCGCAAAATCTTCTGCTCTTCCATGTATTGCTGTAATATTGTCCAGCTGCAGTTCTTCTATGACATGATTTAAGAATTTTACACGCTTTCCAAGAGAATCCAGCAATACAATCTTCAAATGTGGAAAAGCAATCTTTAATGGTAATCCAGGGAATCCTGCCCCTGTTCCCACATCCATAACAGATGTTACAGCAGACAGATCCACCCCCCTTACCAAAGCAAGACTATCCTCAAAATGTTTTTGCAGAACTTCCTGAAAATCTGTAATACCAGTGAGATTCATAAAAGAATTCCATTCCACAAGCAATTCATAATAGCGTACGAACTGTTGCTGCTGCTCTGTGGATAAAGTCAGATTCATTTTTTCACAGTTTTCCAGAAATTTTGTCATATCGTATGATTCAAATTCCGACATAGTTACCTCATTTCTACTATTTTTGAAATCTATATATACATTACTTATATTGCAGATATTGTATCTATACAGATACAATATCTGTCGTTATTTATCATTTTATGTATTTTTATAGATACATTTTTATCTTTGTATACAAAGTGCTTTATATATACATTTTTATTTATTCTTCATGTCTCGGATGCCGATTCATCTGTTCCATATAGATCAAAAGGACAGAAATATCTGCCGGTGAAACTCCTGAGATTCTGGAAGCCTGTCCAACAGAAATTGGACGGAATAAATTCAATTTCTGCTGTGCTTCGATACGAAGTCCATGAATCTCTTCATAACAGATCGTTTCAGGGATCTTTTTGTTCTCCAGCTTCTTAAACTGCTCTACCTGCTTTAACTGGCGCTTGATATAACCTTCGTATTTGATATTAATATTCACCTGTTCATCCACACCACGATTTAGCAGTGGACGTTCCGGATCCAGTTCTGCCAGCATCTCATAATCCAGTTCCGGTCTGCGAATCAGTTCGCCAAGTGTCGTTCCAGTCTTCAGAGGGGTACTGTTATGTGCCTCAAGAAATGCCTGAACCTTTGGATTAGCTCCAATATTGAGATGTTCTACACGTCTGGTCTCTTCTGCGATCTGTTTTTCCTTTTCCAAAAGCTGCTGATAAGTCTCATCATCAATCAGTCCTATCTTATGTCCCAGAGGCGTCAGACGCTGATCAGCATTATCCTGACGTAAAAGCAGACGATACTCAGACCGGGAAGTCATCATACGATATGGCTCTTTATTATCCTTTGTAACCAGATCATCAATCAATACTCCAATATAGGACTCTGAACGGTCAAATACCACCTGTTCCCGACCAAGCGTCTTCAGTGCAGCATTAATTCCTGCAGCCAGCCCCTGTGCGGCGGCTTCCTCATATCCTGAACTTCCATTAAACTGTCCTCCACTGAATAATCCCTGAATATTCTTAAATTCCAGCGTTGGCTTCAGCTGTCTTGCATTGATACAGTCATACTCAATGGCATAGGCATTACGCACAATCTCTGCATTCTCCAGTCCTGGCACAGAACGATACATCTCAATCTGCACATCCTCCGGCAGAGAACTGGACATTCCCCCTACATACATCTCATTCGTATAACGTCCCTCTGGCTCTATAAATACCTGATGTCGGTTTTTATCTGCAAACCTTACCACTTTATCTTCAATAGATGGGCAGTAGCGTGGCCCGGTTCCTTCAATCATGCCGGAATACAATGGGGAACGGTCCAGATTGGCCCGAATGATCTCATGCGTCTTCTCATTAGTATAAGTCAGCCAACAGGATACCTGATCAATCTGTACCTCTTCCGGATCAGTAGAAAAAGAAAACGGCACTACCCTCTTATCGCCAAACTGCTCTTCCATCTTGGAGAAATCAATACTTCTTTTGTCAATACGCGCCGGTGTTCCCGTTTTAAACCGATACATTTCAATTCCATGAGCCTTCAGAGAATCTGTCAGATGATTGGCCGCCTGAAGCCCGTTTGGACCGGTGTAATTACTGATATCTCCGTAAATACATCTGGCTTTCAGATAAGTACCTGTACACAATACACACGCTCTGCAGTGATATACTGCACCGGAAAATGTTTTCACACCGGTCAGAACACCGTCTTCCACAATGATCTCTGTTACTTCAGCCTGCTTGATGGTCAGATTAGGCGTATTTTCCAGAGTTTTTCTCATCCTGCTGCTATAGTCACGTTTATCTGCCTGTGCTCTCAATGAATGCACTGCAGGCCCTTTAGAGCCATTCAGCATCTTAGACTGAATAAATGTATGGTCAATATTTTTTCCCATTTCTCCACCCAGTGCATCAATCTCTCTGACCAGATGACCTTTGGAGCTTCCGCCTACATTGGGATTACATGGCATCAGTGCAATACTGTCTACGCTGACGGTAAACATCACCGTTTTCAGCCCCAATCTTGCACAGGCAAGCGCAGCTTCACAGCCTGCATGTCCTGCCCCTACTACCACCACATCTGTAGTTACTTCTAAATGATTCATTTTCTTGTCCTCTTACTTACTTTCCCATACAGAATTTGCTGAAAATCTCATTAACCAGATCTTCTCCTACTGATTCTCCGGTGATGCTGCCAAGTTCTTCATATGCATTCATCAGATCAATGGAGAAGAAATCTTCCGGCATCTGATTCTGAATGCTTGTCATTACCTGTTTCAGACTCTCCAGCGCTTCTGACAGCGCTGCTTTCTGTCTCATATTTGTAATATATATCTGATCATTAAAAGAGAGATTCCCATCATAAAACATATCTTTGATCGTCTGCTCCAGCCGGTCAATTCCCTGTTCCTCTTTTGCCGATATCGGTATCACCGGCTTATCCAGCCTCTCACGGATCATCTCTTCTGTCGTCACCAGATCCAGATCCATTTTATTCAAAAGCACAATTGCCTTTCTGTCACGGATCAGTTCCATAATCTCTTCATCGTTTTCATCCAGTTGCGTGGAGGAGTCTGCCACATAAATAACCAGATCTGCATCTTTTGCATAGGTCTTTGCCTTTTTTACACCAATCTTCTCTACTACATCTTCTGTTTCCCGGATACCTGCGGTATCGATAATATTCAGACTGATTCCAGACAGACTCATCTGCTCTTCCAGCACATCTCTGGTAGTTCCAGCAATATCCGTTACAATAGCTCGTTCTTCCCCTAGAAGAACATTCAACAGAGAGGATTTCCCGGCATTTGGCTTTCCTACAATGACGGTTCGTATCCCCTCTTTCATGCGTTTTCCATTCTCAGCAGAAGCAATCAGTGATGTGATCTTTTCTATCCATTGCTCTGTCTGCTCTTCCAGCTGCTCCGGATATCCATCCAGACTGATATGTTCTGGATCATCCAGCGCTGATTCAATATAGGCAATATGATAAATAATCTTTTCCCGTATCTCCCTGACCGCTTTCAACACAGATCCTTTTAACTGACTGACAGAGCTTTTCAGTGCATATTCATTCTTGGCATTGATCACATCTATCACAGCCTCTGCCTGAGACAGATCAATTCTGCCATTCAAGAATGCTCTCTTCGTGAATTCTCCTGGTTCAGCCAGTCTTGCACCCTTGCGGGTTACCAGCTCCAGAATCCGATTCATGGCGTATACGCCTCCGTGGCAGTTGATCTCTACGGTATCCTCAGAGGTAAAGCTCCTCGGACCTCTCATAAGCATCACCAGGACCTCATCCAGAAACTCTTCTCCGTCTCTGATGTATCCATAATGTATCGTATGTGTCGGCATATCTGCCAGCTTCTTTCCATTTCTGGAATCATATATTTTATCTGCAATCTCTACCGCATCCGGTCCGCTGATACGTACAATACCGATACCAGAACTGGTCATTCCAGTCGAGATTGCTGCAATTGTGTCTGCGTGAAACATGAAGCACTCCTCCTAAAATATCTTAAACAGTATAGCAGATTTTATTTTATAATACAAACCACAAATCCTTATTTTTATTGCTTTTTCCGTATCTTCTGTGTTACACTGTTAACAACTCATTGAATTATTGTAACTATTCAGTACCTTCACAGTTACATATTATTATGATAAGGAGATTATACAAATGGGCACAACTGAAAATAATGAAAATATGGAAGAATTTGATACCGTCACTCTGGAGATGGATGACGGAAGCGAAGTAGAATTCGCAATCCTGGATGAATTCGAGATAGATTCTGAAAAGTTTGTATTACTTGGTGAAATCGAAGGGGACAGCGTAACAGATGATCCGGAACATATGTTATTCATGAGATCTGAAGCAGATGATACCTGTACCGATGAAGAGATCGTTCTCACCGTCATTGATGACGATGAAAAATACAACGCTGTTGTTGATTTCTATACCGAGCTTGACTAAGACAAAATGAGGGCGGGAACCATTGGTTCCCGCCCCATTGATTTAACGGTTATTATTTCTCTTTAATGTAACAACGACTTTACGGTAAGGTTCTTCTCCTTCACTGTGAGTAGTTACATAAGGATCGTTCTGCAGTGCAGAATGAATGATTCTTCTCTCGTAAGGATTCATCGGTTCAAGGAATACCGGCCTTCTTGTTCTCTTTACCTTGTATGCAATATTCTTTGCCAGGTTTTCCAGTGTTTCCTTTCTACGGCTTCTGTAGTTCTCAGTATCTACTTTCACACGTACATAACCAGATTTTCCTTTGTTGACTACCAGACTGGTCAGATACTGAAGAGAATCCAGTGTCTGTCCTCTCTTACCGATCAGGACACCCATATCCTCTCCGGACATCTCCACAGTCAATACTTCATCTTCAAATTCTACATGTACTTCTACTTCCATCTCAATGGATGCAAATACATCTTTCAGGAATTTTACTGCCTTTTCCTTTGCTTCTTCCTTTTCTTCCGGAGTCAGCGGTACAACTTTACGTTCTTTTTTTACTTCAACTGGAGCTTCCTGCACCGGTTCTGCTGCTGGCTCTGCTGCAACGGTTGTTTCTTCCTTTACTGCAACAGGCTCTTCCTGACGGAATTCTTTTCGTTCAGGTCTTTCTTTCTTTTCCTTTTTGAATTCCTTCTTGTTTTCTTTGAACTCTTTTTTCTCTTTTTTAAATTCTCGTTTTTCTTTCTTTGCAGGTTTTTCTTCTTTTACTTCCTCTTTCAGAATATCTTCCACTGCAACTTTCTTTCTTGCCTTGATGATCGCTTTCTTGCTTCCGAATCCAAGGAATCCTGTACTTCCTTCTTCGATTACTTCGTATTCGATATTATCACGGAATGTTTCCAGCTTCAAAGATGCTTCCAGGATTGCATCTTTCACCGTTTTGGCGGTGACGGTAATATATTCTTCCATTGTTCGAATCTCCCTCTACTTTTTATAGCTTTTTGCGTTCTTGTTCGTCTTTTCATTGTACTGCTCTACCATTCTTGCTTTGGATGCAATACTTCCAGGTTTTGCAGCCTTGTTATAATATTCTGTAGAATCCTTCATACTCTGAAGTCTCTTTTCGTTTTTGTTGCGAATAGCCTCTTCATCTTCCACTACCGGATTCTGAAGGTTCTTCAGGTTCTTCTTTGCCTGGCCACTGATATTTTCCGGACGCAGCCCCTGTTTAACGCGCTTCTCATTGTATTTTTCCATGTTCTGTTTTACCATCTCTTCGATGTCTACTTTTTCCATACGCTTATTTACAATGAGCTGAATCACGCATCTTACTGCCGAACTTGCTACCCAGTAGATACCGATACCAGTGGAAAATGTAAAGCAGAAAAATACAGACATCAATGGCATCATCGTATTCATGGTCTTCATAGAAGAATTCATTGCGCTGTTGGCATCATCTCCAGTTGTTTCCGGCTGAGGAATCAGCTTGGTATTCAGATACTGAGTCAGACCTGCAAGTACCGGAATCAGAATGGCAATGACAAGTGCCAGCCACTGATGATTTGCAAAACTGTTTTTAATAATAGCGAACGGTGAGTCTGTAATATTAATTGTTAAAAAGCTGTTTACATGTGCAGCCTGTGCTGCGGTCTGTTCGATTACAGTCTTATAATCCGGAAATTTATCTGCAAACGCCGCCCAGTTCGCCGGTGTCATACTATGCAGAATATCTACCACAGAATCACTGGTAAATCCTACTTTATCCAGATTTACTCTGGCATTGGTAGCAAAATCAGACAGAAATGTCTGCATCTGAGCAGATGCCAGTACATCATTTACCAGTGCGGTATACATCTCGTATACACTCTTTACATATGCAGGCACTTTCCAGATAACCTGATACATAGCGAACAGAATCGGCATCTGAATCAGCATTGGCAGGCAGCTTCCCATTGGTGAGATACCGTATTTTGCATACAGAGCCTGCTGTTCTTCCTGCATCTTCATCATAGAAGCCTGGTCTTTTTTGTTCTTATACTTCTTGGCAATTGCCTGAAGCTCTGGATTCATAACCTGTGTCAGCTTTGATGACTTCTGCTGTTTGATCGTCAGTGGAAGCATTAATACATTGATCACAATGGTAAATAAGATAATACACAGACCGATGTTCTGAATATTAAATGCCCCACTCAGGAATAAGTAAAGTGCATTAATGATAAAACCAAGAAGCGTGGCTACTGGTCCTATAATAAACACATTACTTTTGGTAAGTACTGTTGTTTTCAAATTTTTTTCCTCCTAAAAGATAAGAATTCATCCGGAACCGGATCGATTCCACCATGTGAAAAGGGATTACATCTTAATATTCTCCAGGCTGCCAGAATACTTCCTTTGATTGCACCGTGCTTCTGTATCGCTTCTAATCCATACTGCGAACAGGTTGGCACATACGGACATCTGGTTGTCTTCATCGGCGATAAATACTTCTGGTAAAATCTGATCAAAAGAATCAATAACTGTTTCATCTGATACCTAGTTTCCCTCCCAGGTGCAGTAATGCACTCTCTATTTCATGATAGCTTTTCTCCTTCGCGGAAGGTCTTACGATTACGACTAAATCGTACCCTGACTGAAATTGTTCTTCATTCAGACGGTAACTTTCTCTTACCAGTCTGGTAAGGTGATGTCTCACTACGCTGTTTCCTACTTTTTTGCTTACAGATATTCCCAGGCGATTCCTGGTTCCAGCATTCTGTAACGCATACATAATTAAATACTTATTTGCCTGCGATTTTCCCTGATGATATACCATCTGAAAATCACGATTCTTTTTTAAAGACTCTGAAAATTTCATATTTTCGTGTTTTTTCCCCTTAATATGAAGAAAAGGCCACAAAAATGCGGCCTATGCTGATAAAACTTTTCTTCCTTTTGCTCTTCTTGCAGCTAATACTTTTCTTCCGCCTGGAGTACTCATTCTGGATCTGAATCCGTGTACTTTAGATCTCTGTCTCTTCTTAGGCTGAAATGTCATCTTTGCCATAGTTCCGGGCACCTCCTTCTTCTAACCAAACATTTATCATTATTGGTAATTATTCTTCAATTTACGTAGAAAAACATCATTTCAATTATATTCATAAAAACAGGGTTCGTCAAGTAATTTATCTTGATTTATAAAAAAATTATCACAGCTTTTCAATCCGCCTGTGGTTGGGCGCACTCCTGCTGGTTCTCCAGTTTTATGTGGATCGTGTGAATATTCCCCACAAAGTTATCCACATTGTGGGGATAACTTGTGAATAACTCGGTGATAACGTGTGTATAAATAAATCTTGTCCACGAAATGCCTTGTATTTACGCATGTGGATGATGTGTACAGCTCCATTCACAAATTCACATTTTCCACTTCACAATCCACATGAGCCACATTTTTTTGTAAATAATGTGTGTATAACCACCATTTTTCCATAAAAAAGGGGTTTTACACATAATTATACACATTCCTTTAAACTTTTGATTGCGCATTAATGGAATTTGGTTTAATATTATAAACAGAGATTTTATGTGCAAAAGGAGAATTTTCATGAATGTAATAGAAGAAAACTGGGATGCTATTCTGAATCATGTTATGGTCGAACATGAAGTGTCAAAGGTATCCTTTGATACCTGGTTACAACCGTTAAAAGTCCACAGTTTTGAGAATAATATTGTAACTATTCTGGTCGATGACCAGATGAAGATCAATTATATTCAGAAAAAATATACGCTTCCTATAAAAGTAGCCATCGCCGAACTGACCGGTCTTGACTGCTCTTTGGACTTTATTCTTCCTGAAAATATAAAGACACAGGAAACAAAAGCGAAAGATGTGGAAAAAACAAATCTGCTTTTAGAAAAGGCGAATTTGAACCCACGTTATACTTTTGATACATTTGTGGTAGGAAAAAATAACAATTTTGCACATGCAGCTTCCCTTGCAGTGGCAGAATCACCGGGTGAAGTATATAATCCGCTGTTTATTTACGGAGGTGTTGGACTGGGAAAAACCCATCTGATGCATTCCATCGCCCACTTTATTTTAGACCAGGATCCGGAAAAAAAGGTACTCTACGTGACCAGTGAGACCTTTACCAATGAGGTAATTGACAATATCCGAAGCGGTAACAGTGCTGCTATGTCCAAATTCCGCGACAAATACCGCAATATTGATGTTCTCCTTATAGATGATATTCAGTTTATTATAGGAAAAGAATCTACACAGGAAGAATTTTTCCATACTTTTAACGATCTTCACAGCGCAGGAAAACAGGTCATTATCTCCTCAGATAAGCCGCCAAAAGAGATGATCACCCTGGAAGACCGCCTGAAGTCCCGCTTTGAATGGGGCCTGATCGCCGATATTTCCTCTCCGGATTACGAAACACGTATGGCCATTTTGAAAAAACGGGAAGAACTGGATGGCTATACCATAGATAACTCCGTCATCGAATATATTGCGACCAATGTGAAGTCCAACATCCGTGAACTGGAGGGTGCTCTGAACATTGTCGTTGCTTTCGGTAATTTAAATAAGAGGGAAATCAATCTGGAACTGGCCAAAGAAGCCTTAAAAAACATCATTTCACCAGATGAAAAGAAGGTCATTACGCCTGAATATATTCTCGATACCGTCAGTGAGCACTTCCATGTCTCCAAAGATGACATCAAGGGTTCCAAGAGAAATGCAGAAATCGTTCTTCCAAGACAGATCGCCATGTATCTCTGCAGAAAAATGACACAGATTAAGTATAAAGAACTGGGAACACTCCTTGGCGGCAAGGATCATTCCACGATTATCCATGGCTGCAAGACCATTGAAGATGAGATTGCAACAAATGATAATATCCGTAATACGGTAGATATTTTAATAAAGAAGATTAACCCAAATTAGAGTTATCCACACTTATCCACCTTGAAAAAGGGGAGTTTTGTGAGTTTCTCACATAGTTATACCGTCGTTTTTTCCCTTAAATACGGGGGAAAAGGCACTTATCTACAAATCCACAGACCCTATGACGACGGCTACTAATCTTTTTTAATTACATACGCACTAAGCTGAAAGGAGCATCGGCTATGAAAATCGTTTGTTCTAAGTCCGAATTAATGAAAAGCATTAACATTGTGATGAAGGCTGTGCCTTCCAAAACCACAATGCCAATTCTGGAATGCATCCTGATTGATGCTTCCAAAGGAGAAATAAAATTTACCACCAATGATATGGAGCTTGGTATTGAAACTATTGTAAAAGGAGAGATTGTGGAAAAAGGTGTGATTGCCCTGGAAGCAAAGCTTTTTTCTGAAATTATCCGTAAACTGGCTGACAGCGATATTACCATCTCGACAGATGACCGTTATCAGGCGTTGATAACCTGTGAAAATTCACAGTTCAACATTTCCGGTAAAGCAGGAGATGATTATCCGTATCTTCCTTTTGTGGAAAAAGATCATTCTATCAGTGTGTCTCAGTTTACTCTGAAAGAAGTCATTCGTCAGACCATTTTCTCTATTGCACAGAATGAAAATAACAAGATGATGACCGGTGAGTTGTTTGAAATCACAGATAATATCCTGAAAGTCGTATCTCTGGACGGTCATCGCATCTCAATTCGTAAAATCGAATTGAAGGAGAACTATGAAAACCGCAAGGTTGTCGTTCCAGGAAAGACACTCATCGAAATCAGTAAAATCTTATCTGGCGAAGTAGATGATGTTGTCAACATTTACTTTACCAGGAATCATATTCTGTTTGAATTCGATGATACAATTGCAGTTTCCCGTCTGATCGAGGGAGACTATTTCCGCATTGATCAGATGCTGTCCAGTGATTATGAGACCAGGATCACTATTAACAAAAGAGAAATGCTGAATTGTATCGACCGTGCTACGCTGCTGATTAAAGAAAGTGACAAGAAACCAATTATCATTGGTATTGATGATACCAACATGGAACTGAAGATTAATTCTCAGATCGGTTCCATGAATGAACACATTGCCATTGAGAAAGAGGGCAAAGATATTCTGATTGGATTTAATCCAAGATTTCTGATTGATGCTCTTCGTGTTATTGACGATGAGAATATCCATATTTATCTGGTTAATTCCAAGGCGCCATGTTTTATCAAGGATGAAAAAGAAAGTTATATTTACCTGATTTTACCGGTTAACTTTAATATATAATACCAGGGGAATAAATCAAAGACTACGATATCCGAATGTTTGATAGAATTGTGAGAGTGCGAAGCACGGAACAATTCGTGGTATTATAAACTGAGAAAGGAACAAAAATGGAAACCATAAAATTACGTGAGGAATATATCAAGCTTGGACAGGCTCTGAAGGCTGCCGGTTTGGCAGAATCCGGTGTGGATGCCAAGTTTGTCATACAGGATGGACTGGTGAAAGTCAATGGCCAGACAGAACTGCAGCGTGGTAAGAAGCTGTACGATGGTGATGAAGTGGAATTTGAAGGCAGCATCATCAAGATCGAAAAATAAGCTGGTGCATATATGATAATTGATTCTATAAAGCTTGAAAATTTCCGTAATTATCCATCGCTGAAGTTAAAATTCGATTCGGGGACCAATATTTTTTACGGAGATAATGCCCAGGGAAAGACTAATATTCTGGAGTCCGTCTATGTATGCGGGACGACCAAGTCACACCGCAGCAGTAAGGACAGGGAGATGATTCGGTTTGAACAGGAAGAATCTCATATCCGGATGAAGATCATCAGGGGAGGATCTCCGGTAAAGATTGATATGCATCTGCGAAAAAATAAAACCAAAGGGATTGCCATCAATGGTGTTCCGATCCGAAAAGCCAGCGAGCTGTTTGGTGTGGCGAATTTTGTGTTTTTCTCTCCGGAAGATCTGAATATTATCAAAAACGGGCCTGGGGAGAGAAGAAGATTTGTGGATATGGAGCTTTGCCAGTTAAGCAGAGTCTATATGCATAATCTGGCAAATTATAATAAAATAGTGAATCAGAGAAACAAATTATTAAAAGAGATAGGTTTCAGACCTGATTTTATGGATACACTGGATATATGGGATATGCAGATGGTGGAATATGGCAGAAAAGTGATCGAAGAGAGAGCAGTATTTATCAGCAGGCTCAACGAGATCATGAGAGAGATCCATGGAAAGCTGTCTGGTAACCGGGAAGAGATTCTGGTTACCTATGATGCAAATGTACAGGCGGAAGCATTTGAAGAGACCCTGCGAAGAAACAGAGACCGGGATTTAAAGTTTAAGGTATCCCTGATCGGACCGCATCGGGATGATATTGGTTTTCAGATCAAACATGTGGATATCCGCAAGTTTGGCTCTCAGGGGCAGCAGAGAACCGCTGCATTGGCTCTGAAATTATCAGAAATTGAACTGGTCAGGCAGGAACTGGGGGATACCCCGATTCTATTGCTGGATGATGTGCTGTCTGAACTGGACAGTCACCGCCAGGGGTATTTGCTGGACAGTATCCATGATATTCAGACTCTGATCACCTGTACCGGTCTGGATGATTTTGTGGAAAACCGATTCCAGATCAATAAAGTGTTTCATGTAGTAGACGGAAAAGTGTTGGAATAGATAGGAGGATGTATGGGAACAGAAGTAAATCATGAATATGGAGCAGACCAGATTCAGATTCTGGAGGGGCTGGAAGCAGTCAGAAAGAGACCTGGTATGTACATCGGAAGTACTTCACTTCGTGGACTTCATCATCTGGTCTATGAAATTGTGGATAACGCAATTGATGAGGCCCTGGCTGGGTTTTGTAATACCATTGATGTAACGATCAATGAAGATAACTCTATTACGGTCATCGATAACGGACGTGGAATTCCGGTAGGAATTAATCATAAATCAGGAAAGCCGGCGGTAGAGGTTGTATTTACCATTTTGCATGCCGGAGGAAAATTTGGCGGTGGCGGATATAAGGTATCCGGTGGACTTCACGGGGTAGGAGCCTCAGTAGTAAACGCCCTTTCCGAATGGCTGGAGGTTACCATCTACAAAGAGGGAAAAGTCTACAACCAGCGTTATGAAAGAGGTCATGTCTGCTATCCGTTAAAAGTGATTGGAGAATGTGAAAAAGAAAAATCCGGCACTATGGTAACCTTTTTGCCGGATAAGCAGATTTTTGAAGATACGGTTTTTGACTATGACACCTTAAAACAGCGCCTTCGTGAAATGGCTTTTCTGACCAAGAATGTAAAGATTATTCTCAGGGATAAACGAGAAGGTCAGGAGATGGAAAAGACCTTCCACTATGAGGGAGGAATCAAGGAGTTCGTTACATACCTGAACAAAGGCAAGACTCCTCTGTATCCGGATATTATTTACTGTGAAGGAACCAGAGATGATGTATACGTAGAAGTATCCATGCAGCATAATGATTCTTACACAGAAGGATCCTACAGTTTTGTAAATAATATTACCACACCGGAGGGTGGTACTCATCTGACCGGTTTTAAGAATGCCTTAACAAAGACATTTAATGCTTATGCGAGATTAAATAAACTGATCAAGGAAAATGAGACGCTTTCCGGAGAAGATATCCGGGAAGGTCTGACTGCGATTGTCAGCATAAAGATTGGAGAGCCACAGTTTGAAGGCCAGACCAAGCAGAAGCTGGGTAACAGCGAGGCAAGAGGTGCGGTAGACAGTATCGTATCTGAGCAGTTGATGATTTATCTGGAACAGCACCCACAGGTGGCCAAGATCATTCTGGAGAAGTCCATTCTGGCTCAGAGGGCAAGGGAAGCAGCCAGAAAGGCCAGAGAGCTGACCAGAAGAAAATCAGCACTGGATGGACTTTCCCTTCCGGGAAAACTGGCAGACTGCTCAGATAAGGATCCGAAAAACTGTGAGATTTACATCGTAGAGGGAGACTCTGCGGGAGGTTCTGCAAAGACAGCCAGAACCCGTGCCACCCAGGCAATTCTGCCGCTACGTGGTAAGATCTTAAACGTAGAAAAGGCCAGACTGGACCGCATTTATTCTAATGCGGAGATCAAAGCCATGATTACCGCTTTTGGTACCGGTATTCATGATGACTTTGATATTTCCAAGCTGCGTTATCATAAAATTATTATTATGACTGATGCCGATGTAGACGGTGCTCATATCAGTACTTTGCTGCTGACCTTTATCTATCGGTTCATGCCGGAACTGATCAAGCAGGGACATGTCTATCTGGCACAGCCGCCTCTGTATAAGCTGGAGAAAAATAAAAAAGTATGGTATGCCTATTCTGATGAGGAACTGGATCAGATCCTTCAGGAAGTAGGACGTGACCAGAATAATAAAATCCAGCGATACAAAGGTCTGGGAGAAATGGATGCAGAACAGCTATGGGAGACTACTATGGATCCGGAAAAGAGAATTCTGCTGAGAGTCAATATGGACGAAGATTCTACTTCTGAGCTGGACCTGACTTTCACCACACTGATGGGAGACCAGGTAGAACCAAGAAGAGAATTCATTGAAGAAAATGCAAAATATGCAAAAAATCTTGACATTTAGGAGGAACGATCGTGGAAGATAATATTTTTGACAAAGTACATGAAGTCGATCTGAAAAAGACCATGGAACAGTCTTACATCGAATATGCCATGAGCGTTATCGCATCCCGTGCGCTTCCTGATGTAAGAGATGGATTAAAACCGGTTCAGCGAAGAGTGCTTTATTCCATGATAGAGTTAAATAACGGGCCTGACAAGCCGCACAGAAAATGTGCCCGTATTGTCGGCGATACCATGGGTAAATACCATCCTCATGGGGACAGTTCCATTTATGGAGCCCTGGTTAATATGGCACAGGACTGGTCTACCCGTTATCCGCTGGTAGACGGCCACGGTAACTTTGGTTCCGTGGATGGTGACGGTGCCGCAGCGATGCGATATACCGAAGCACGATTAAGCAAGATCTCCATGGAGATGCTGGCGGACATCAATAAAGATACGGTAGATTTTGCACCGAACTTTGATGAAACAGAAAAAGAACCAACCGTGCTGCCATCCCGCTATCCGAATCTGTTGTGTAACGGAACTACCGGTATTGCAGTAGGTATGGCAACCAATATCCCTCCTCACAATCTTGGAGAGGTAGTCAATGCGGTCATTAAGATCATTGATAACCGTATTGAAGAAGGCAGAGATACTGAGATCGAAGAGATCCTGAAGATTGTGAAAGGACCGGACTTCCCAACTGGTGCCCAGATTCTGGGAACCAGAGGAATTGAAGAAGCATATCGTACCGGACGTGGCAAGATCCGTGTCCGTGCAGTGACCAATATGGAGACATTGCCAAATGGCAAGACCCGGATCATCGTTACAGAGCTGCCTTATCTGGTAAATAAAGCCAGATTGATTGAAAAGATTGCAGATCTGGTAAAAGAAAAGAAAATCGATGGTATCACAGCGCTGACAGATGAATCCAGCCGAGAAGGTATGCGGATCAATATCGAACTGCGCCGTGATGTAAATGCCAACGTAATTTTGAATCAGCTCTATAAGCATACCCAGCTGCAGGATACTTTTGGCGTGATTATGCTGGCTCTGTATAATAACCAGCCAGTGGTCATGAATCTTCTGCAGATGCTCACCTATTACCTGAAGCATCAGGAAGAAGTGGTAACCAGAAGAACCAGATATGATCTGAATAAAGCAGAAGAGCGTGCTCATATTTTACAGGGATTACTGATTGCACTGGATAAAATTGACGAAGTCATCCGCATTATCCGCGGATCCAGAAGCGCGGCCAGTGCCAAGGAATCTCTGATGGAACGCTTTACTCTGACAGATGTACAGGCACAGGCTATCGTAGATATGCGTCTGCGTGCACTGACCGGACTGGAAAGAGAAAAGATCGAGAATGAGTATGCAGAGCTGCAGAAAAAGATCTCAGAATTAAAGGCTATTCTGGCAGATGAGAATTTGCTTCTTGGTGTGATTAAGAAAGAACTGGAAGAGATTCGTGACAAATATGCGGATCCCAGAAGAACATCCATTGGATACGATGAATCTGATTTTTCCATGGAAGATTTGATTCCACAGGAAGAAGTGGTAGTCACTATGACGAAGCTGGGTTATATCAAACGTATGACCAGAGATAATTTTAAGAGTCAGAATCGTGGTGGCAAAGGAATCAAGGGTATGCAGACGCTGGATGATGACTATATCGAAGAACTGATACTGACAAATACCCATGCGTCCATTATGTTCTTTACTAATAAAGGACGAGTCTATCGTCTGAAGACCTATGAGATTCCGGAAGCATCCAGAACTGCAAGAGGAACTGCAATCATTAATCTTCTGCAGCTTCAGCCGGAGGAGACGATTACTTCGATTGTGACTATGAAAGAATATCGTGAGAATGCATATCTGTTCATGGCTACTAAAAATGGTATGGTGAAGAAGACTTCTCTGGATGAATACCAGAATATGAGAAAAACTGGTCTGACAGCCATTAATCTGCGGGAAGATGATGAACTGATTGAAGTAAAATATACCGATGGTGATCAGGATATATTCCTGGTAACCAAGTATGGACAGTGTATTCGTTTCCATGAATCAGATGTAAGAGCAACCGGTAGAGCTTCTATGGGTGTAATTGGAATCAATCTGATGGATACCGATGAGGTAGTGGGTATGCAGCTGTCCAGTCAGGGAGAATATATGCTGACGGTATCTGAGAATGGTATGGGTAAGCTGACAGATATCAATGAATTCACAGTTCAGAATCGTGGAGGAAAAGGTATTAAATGCTATAAGATCGTAGAAAAGACCGGTAATGTAGTTGGTATGAAGATCCTTAGCAGAGAAAATGAAGTCATGATGATCAATACGGATGGTATCATCATTCAGATGCCATGCAGTGATATTTCCATACTGGGAAGAGTGACATCTGGAGTAAAACTGATGGATCTGAAGAATGGAATTACAATTGCAAGTATTGCAAAAGTAAGAGAATCCTCTAAAAATGAAGAAGAGGCATCAGAAGAAAGTCAGAACGAAACAGAAAATGCAGGAGAAGAGACTGAAGAATAAAAGATTCAGATAAGAAAAGGACAATAAGTACTCTGTTTCAGGGTACTTATTTCCTTAATCAAGCAAAGAAATGAAGAGCGATAAAACCACAAAATGGAGATAGAATTATGAAGTTACGCAGAATGACTGCTGTCTTTGCCTCAAAATTTATTGCAAAGATCTGCAGAATGCTTGGAAAACAGGGGGTTACTTGGGCAGGAAAAATAGCCCTGATGATTGATCCTGCTATTTTATCGGAGCTGGCAGGAGATGTACGAGAAAAGATTTTTGTAGTCTGCGGAACAAATGGAAAGACAACAACGAATAATCTTTTATGTTCCACGCTGGAAGCACAGAATAAAAAAGTAGTGTGTAACCACACCGGATCCAATATGCTGAATGGCTGTGTGGCAGCCTTTGTTCTGGCAGCAGGATGGAATGGAAAACTGGATGCGGATTATGCATGTATTGAGGTAGATGAGGCTTCTGCACTTCGTATTTTTCCGCATTTTAAACCAGATTATTGTGTGCTGACCAATCTGTTCCGTGATCAGCTGGATCGTTATGGAGAGATAGACATTACCATGAATCTGGTAAAAGAGGCCATGAAGATGGCACCTGACATGAAAGTGATTGTCAATGCAGATGATGCATTGTCTACTTATGTTACCATGGAAAGTGGTAACGCTTATGCGACTTATGGAATTGGTGAGAAAGTATTCGAAGAATCGATCAATGAGATCAAAGAGGGACGGTTCTGTAAAAAATGTGGGGCAAAGATGAACTATCATTTTTATCATTTCAGCCAGCTGGGAGATTATTACTGCAGTAACTGTGATTTTAAACGTCCGGAGATTAAATACAATGCTTCTCATATTGAGACCGGAAAGCATCTTGCTTTTGATGTAGAGGGACGCCACATTGAAGCAAATTATCGGGGATTTTATAATATTTATAATATTCTGGCAGTCTATGCAGCAGCAAGAGAGGCTGGACTGGAAATACCGAATTTTGTAGAGGTACTGAAAAAATACAATCCGGAAAATGGCCGAAATGAGCATTTTTCCATCGATGGAACAGAAATTATCCTGAATCTTGCCAAGAATCCGGCAGGTTTTAATCAAAATATTTCAGCAGTTATGGAAGATACTTCAGAGAAAGATCTGATTATTCTCATCAATGATAATGACCAGGATGGAACAGATATATCCTGGCTGTGGGATGTGGACTTTGACCGTTTCCAGGCAGACAATATAAACAGTATTATTGTAAGCGGTATTCGTTGTCAGGATATGAGACTGAGATTAAAATACGTGGACATTTCATCCAGTCTGGAGCCGGATGTAGAAAAGGCAATCAGAGACCGGATTGAACATGGATGTAAGAATCTCTATGTGCTGGTTAACTATACCGGTCTTTACAGTACGCATAATATTCTGAAGAAAATAGAAGCAGAATATAGCGGAAAACAGGGGTGAAGAATATGAAGATAACAATTGGACATTTATATCCGGATCTGTTAAATCTGTATGGAGACAGAGGGAATATCCAGTGTCTCATGAAACGCTGCCAGTGGCGTGGAATAGAGGCAGAGACTATCTGTTATGAAATCAATGATGAGATAGACTTTTCTAAGCTGGATATTATACTTCTGGGAGGTGGATCAGACCGTGAGCAGATGCTTGTATGTGATAAACTGAAAAATATCAAAACGTCTTTTCAGACCTATGTAGAAGATAATGGGGTAGTGATCGCTATCTGTGGTGGTTTTCAGCTTCTTGGAAATTATTATGCGACAGCAGAAGGAAATATCGAAGGGCTGGGTATCATTGATCTGGATACAGACAGAGGTACAGACTACCGGCTGATTGATAATATTGTACTGGAAAGTGATCTGGTTTCTATGCCGGTAGTAGGATTTGAGAATCATGGCGGCAGAACCAATATCAAGAATAATAAGCCTTTTGGAAAAGTGATTTATGGAAGTGGTAATGATGGAAAAAGTGGTTATGAAGGTGTAGTATATAAAAACGTCATTGGTACGTATCTTCACGGACCACTTTTGCCAAAGAATCCGGAAGTAGCAGATTATCTGATCCAGAAAGCGCTGGAAAGAAAATATGGTGAGCCGGTGGTTTTAAAAGCATTGGATGATACTGAAGAGAAAGAAGCAAATGCTTATATCTATAACCGATTCAAAGGGAAAGTAAGCAAGCCACAGAATCAGGAACAGCTTGTATAGGCAATGAAAAAAACTGTAAAAAACTTTCAAAAATGATATTGACAAATATAAATAGATTTAGTATAATGACTCATGCGTCAGTGATTGATGCATATTTTGAATATCAATAATGAGAATTCAGAATCCGGAGAAATACTCAAGAGGCTGAAGAGGCGCCCCTGCTAAGGGTGTAGGTCGTTTGCGCGGCGCGAGGGTTCAAATCCCTCTTTCTCCGTTAGTCAGCTACAAAAATTTAAAAAAGTAGTTGACAAGCAAGAACAGATATGATAATATATAGAAGTTCGCTTGAAGAACCGAGACGAAAAAGCAACTTGAAAAAAGTTAAAAAAGTAGTTGACAAAGTTCTGAAAAAGTGATAAAATATCAAAGTTACTGCTGATAAGCAACGAGATAAAGAACCTTGATAATTGAACAGTGAAACAACCTTGAAAGATTCTAAAAAAGTTTTATCATTCAAGGAACTGACCTTATAAAACAGTAAAAGGGATAGATTAGCTAGTATGTTGATTTTGAACTGGATTAAATTTATTTTGAGAGTTTGATCCTGGCTCAGGATGAACGCTGGCGGCGTGCTTAACACATGCAAGTCGAGCGAAGCACTTAAGAAAGATTCTTCGGATGAATTCTTTGGTGACTGAGCGGCGGACGGGTGAGTAACGCGTGGGTAACCTGCCTCATACAGGGGGATAACAGTTAGAAATGACTGCTAATACCGCATAAGCGCACAGTGCTGCATGGCACAGTGTGAAAAACTCCGGTGGTATGAGATGGACCCGCGTTGGATTAGGCAGTTGGCGGGGTAACGGCCCACCAAACCGACGATCCATAGCCGGCCTGAGAGGGTGAACGGCCACATTGGGACTGAGACACGGCCCAAACTCCTACGGGAGGCAGCAGTGGGGAATATTGCACAATGGGGGAAACCCTGATGCAGCGACGCCGCGTGAGTGAAGAAGTAATTCGTTATGTAAAGCTCTATCAGCAGGGAAGAAAATGACGGTACCTGACTAAGAAGCCCCGGCTAACTACGTGCCAGCAGCCGCGGTAATACGTAGGGGGCAAGCGTTATCCGGATTTACTGGGTGTAAAGGGAGCGTAGACGGCCGTGCAAGTCTGATGTGAAAGGCTGGGGCTCAACCCCGGGACTGCATTGGAAACTGTATGGCTGGAGTGCCGGAGAGGTAAGCGGAATTCCTAGTGTAGCGGTGAAATGCGTAGATATTAGGAGGAACACCAGTGGCGAAGGCGGCTTACTGGACGGTAACTGACGTTGAGGCTCGAAAGCGTGGGGAGCAAACAGGATTAGATACCCTGGTAGTCCACGCCGTAAACGATGATTACTAGGTGTTGGGGGACATGGTCCTTCGGTGCCGCCGCAAACGCAGTAAGTAATCCACCTGGGGAGTACGTTCGCAAGAATGAAACTCAAAGGAATTGACGGGGACCCGCACAAGCGGTGGAGCATGTGGTTTAATTCGAAGCAACGCGAAGAACCTTACCAAGTCTTGACATCGAGAGGACAGAGTATGTAATGTACTTTCCCTTCGGGGCCTCGAAGACAGGTGGTGCATGGTTGTCGTCAGCTCGTGTCGTGAGATGTTGGGTTAAGTCCCGCAACGAGCGCAACCCCTATCTTCAGTAGCCAGCAATTCGGATGGGCACTCTGGAGAGACTGCCGGGGATAACCCGGAGGAAGGCGGGGATGACGTCAAATCATCATGCCCCTTATGACTTGGGCTACACACGTGCTACAATGGCGTAAACAAAGGGAAGCGAGGGAGTGATCCGGAGCAAATCCCAAAAATAACGTCTCAGTTCGGATTGTAGTCTGCAACTCGACTACATGAAGCTGGAATCGCTAGTAATCGCGAATCAGCATGTCGCGGTGAATACGTTCCCGGGTCTTGTACACACCGCCCGTCACACCATGGGAGTCGATAACGCCCGAAGTCAGTGACCCAACCGAAAGGAGGGAGCTGCCGAAGGCGGGATTGGTAACTGGGGTGAAGTCGTAACAAGGTAGCCGTATCGGAAGGTGCGGCTGGATCACCTCCTTTCTAAGGATAAACAGAATCAACGAAGTAGAGATTGTTTCACTGTTCAGTCATCAAGGATGACAAAATTTCTGGTGGCGATGCGCTTAGGGGACACACCCGTTCCCATCCCGAACACGATGGTTAAGACCTAAGCGGCCGATGGTACTGCACTGGAGACGGTGTGGGAGAGCAGGTGGCCGCCAGATTAAGAAAAAAGAAGCATTGCTTCTTCATATAGATACAGATAGCGGGTCAGATGAAACCATTTGGTTGATTAGGAAAAGGATTTGCGAAATGATGACCATCACAAACGGCCTGATATCAACCCAATCAGCAGGGAAGTGCTGTTATGATAGCTGGTTTTACCAGTGATTTAAGATCAGAAAGAGGTTTTTGGTTTTAAATGACTGATAAATATTCAGTCACAAATGAAATTTGTACCTTGAAAATCGCATATGGAAAATACAAAATATCAAATGGTTAAATCGAAAGATATTAACCATGCCGATAGAGACATCCGAGGAAGTTATCTTTAAGAAGGTAACAACCAAGAGAATAGTAAAAGTTTAGTAAACATTTATGAACTCTATAAAAACCCAG